>CALIIP010000153.1 GCA_938018045.1 uncultured Flavobacteriaceae bacterium | reverse complement strand
ACTGAATAGCGCACTTGATTACGGCTCAAGAGGTTACAAGTTTGAATCTTGTCGAGGTCACAATAAACAGAAAAAAAGCAAGCAAAATATAAAGCTTGCTTTTTTATTTTGTAGATTTTTCTGTTTTCAAAACGGAGTTTTATCAAGAAAGGCGAAGCCACTCTTGTCGAGGTTACTATAAATAGAAAAAAAAAGCCTAAACACATCAAAGTTTAGGCTTTTCAATCTTTAGTAAAAGATTATTATGGAGTTTTACCAAAGTTTAGTATCCAAGTATAGTTTTGAGTCCAATAACAAAAATTACCGCAATTGCTGTTGAAATAATTCCAATTGTTAACCAAACAAAAAGAAAAGTCTTTCTATCCATTATTTTTATTTTCTTGCTTCATAATTATTGTATTTATATCTATTCTCATTTTTAAGAGAACGGAAAATAAAGACTGAAAATTGTAAAATATTTATGCTTTATGAGATTTTTAACATAAAAAAAGCCTGTTTCAGATTTTGAAACAGGCTTTTTGTTTTTTATATAAATTTTTATCTTCTAGAATTCGGATCCATTTTCTTATCAACAACCAACCTTTTGTCTCTATTGGCTATTTCCCATGCTGTGTAAAAAACCAATTTCGTACGTTTTGTCATCAATTCAAATTCTATCTTATCAACTGTATCGGTTTCTTTATGATAATCTGGATGTGATCCTGTAGTGTAAAATATTACTGGAATTCCGTTTTTTGCAAAATTCCAATGATCTGAACGGTAATATATTCTTTCTGGATGATTTTCATCATTATATGTGTAATCTAGAAATAAGTTGGTATATGTATTGTTCATTCGTTCACTTAATTCATGTAATTCTGTTGATAGTTTGTCAGAACCAACTAAACTTACATAATTTTGGCTTTCTAATTCTCTATCATCAATCCTTCCAATCATATCAATGTTTAAATCTGCAACAGTATTTTCTAAAGGATAAATTGGGTTATCAGCATAATACGCAGAACCTAAAAGACCTTTTTCCTCACCTGTTACAGCCATAAAAAGAATACTTCTTCTTGGCCCATGTCCATCTGCTTTTGCTTTAGCAAAGGCTTCAGCAATATCCATAACTGCAACAGTACCAGAACCATCATCATCTGCACCATTATATATCTTATCTCCTTGCATACCAAGATGATCATAATGAGCTGTAAGAACTAAAATTTCATCTTTTAAATCTGTTCCTTCAAGGTATCCTAAGACGTTTTCAGAAATAAATTTAGTTTTAACAAAATCTGTTTTATAGCTAACTTTTTTTGGCTTAATCTTTTTTAATGCTTTTAAATCACCTTCATTAAACTTTGCAATTGCGCTTGTAAGTTTTTCAAAGGGCTTATTCATGATTTCTGCAGCTGTATTTGGACTAATATAGAAAGATCCGACACTTGTGTCTTCTTCTTCATCTTTATCGATTCCCATAGTTCCTCTAGTGAAATAATTTTTATATCGCTTCATGAAACTTTCATACTCACTTTGATCTCCTGTTCTCAAAACAAATATTTTATCAACTCCTTTTTCTACAGCTGCTCTAATAATTTGACCTCTTTCTCTTCTATTAGAGTTAATCAACATTATAGACTTTCCTTTTACATCCAAGTTTTCAAAACTTTTCTCACTTCCGTCTCCAACAAATACAACTTCAGTAGATACTTCTTCTGAGTTTTTAGAGCTTCCTAAATACATGAAATCATTAATATTTGTTAATTTTTTATTACCAATTTTAATGTAAATATTTCCTGCCTTAGAAGTTTTTAATTTCACATCTTGATAATATCCTTTCCCATTTTCTGCAGGACCTTCCAATCCTAATTCTTCAAAATGTGCTCGAATATAAGCTGCTGCCATTTTCTGTCCTCTTTTTCCTGTTTCTCGACCTTCTAAAGCATCTGATGCTAAAATCGTCAAGTCTTCTTTCATATCATCAATAGTAATGGTTTCTGCATATTTCATAGCAGTTTCATCTTTCTCTTGTGCAAAAATTATTGCAACTGATAAGAGCATTAAAAGTGTAGTTATTTTCTTCATAAATAAGTGGGAATAATTAATTGATTTTTTATTGATTTTTAAACACGCAAATTACATTTAAAGAATGTTAAAAAAATGTAAAATTATGTTAAAATTTTTTACACAAGGTTAAACTATTTCAGCGGAAAGCCCTAAAGATAAGAGTTTTGAACAGCGAGGTTTTAAGTAGTCGTATTCTCCAGTTTTGACCGTGCATTTTCCTTTATAATGAACTAAAATTGTGCATTGCTCTGCTTGCTCTAGCGTATGCTCGCATACATTCATGAGTGAATCCATGACAAAATCAAACGTATTTACATCATCATTGTGCAATACAATTTCGTGCTTATGGGCTTCTTGTTCTAAGACATCAACCTCTTCCTGTATTTTTTCTTTTGTACTCATATTGACTTTATAAACTTACAAAAAGTATTTTTATTTTAAATATTTTACTGCAACCCAATTATTTCGTTCCAAAATAATATCAATTTTCAAATCATACTTTGATACCTCAGCATCTATAATCGGAATGTCTTCTTGATAAAATCCACTTAACAACAAAACACCATCATCATTCAAAGAGCTTGTGAATGTTTTCATATCATTCAACAAAATATTTCGATTAATATTGGCAATAATTACATCATATTTTTTATTGATTAATAATGTTGCGTCACCTTCAAAAACAGAAATATGCTTACAATTATTTCGTTCTACATTTTCTAACGAATTTTCATAGCACCAAGTATCAATATCAATAGCATCAAGTGGTTTTGCGCCTTTCATCTCGGCAAAAATTGCCAGAATTCCTGTTCCGCAACCCATATCCAACACTTTTTTATCTTCTAAATCTAGTTTCAACAAATGTTGAACCATCATATGTGTTGTTTGATGATGACCTGTTCCAAAACTCATTTTTGGCTCAATAACAATGTCATATTTCAACTTCGGATTCTCATGAAAAGGAGCACGAATACTCACTAAATTTTCTACTTGAATTGGATCAAAATTCTTCTCCCACTCACTATTCCAATTTGTTTGAGCAATTTCTTCAATATGATATGAGATTTCAAACTCATCAGAAGTTAAAATAAATATATCATTTAAAAGTGTCGAATTCCATTCTCCTTTTTGAATGTATGCTGTAACTCCGTCTTCATTTTCAACAAAACTTTCAAAACCTTTATTACCAAGTTCGGCAATTAAAATTTCGGTAGCTGGTTCTTTGGGAGTAATTTTAAAATTATATGAAATATAAATGTTATCCATCAAATTAAAATGCCTTAATAATTGCTAAAAAATCATCAACCTTAAGCGCTGCTCCTCCAATTAATCCTCCATCAACATCTGGTTTTGAAAAAATTTCTTTTGCATTGTTTGGCTTTACACTTCCGCCATATAAAATTGAAATTTCTTCAGAAATTTCTTTTCCATATTTATCAGCAAATAAACCTCTTATAAAAGCATGCATTTCTTGTGCTTGTTCTGGACTTGCAGTTTCTCCTGTTCCAATTGCCCAAACTGGTTCGTATGCCAAAACAACAAAGCCAAATTCTTTGGCTGTTAAGTGAAATAAACCTTTTTTTAACTGATTTTCAACTATTTTAAAATGATTTCCAGACTTTCTATCTTGCAACTGTTCTCCAAAACAAAATATAATATTCATCTCGTTTTCTATTGCTTTCGAAGCCTTTTTAGCCAACACTTCGTCCGTTTCATTAAAATATTCTCTACGCTCAGAATGACCAAGAATCACATCATTAACTTCAATATTTAACAACATTTCTGAAGAAATTTCACCCGTAAAAGCACCATTACTTTCTTGGTGCATATTTTGAGCTGCAACTTCTATTCTTGAACCTGCAGAAATCTCTCTAACTTTTTGAAGATTTACAAAAGTTGGCGCAACAACAATTCGCGTATTACCAATTTCAATATCATCGGTTGCTAAGATTAATTCATGTACCAATTCGATTGATGCATCTAAATCATTATTCATTTTCCAATTTCCTGCTACAATATTTTTTCTCATTACTTATAATTTTGTTAGAACAAATATAAGTTAATGATTACATTTGTCAAACGCAAAGTGTACTAAAAATGACAAAGCAAGAACTTATCAATCAAATCCATAAAAAAAACTCTTTTTTGTGTATCGGTTTAGATGTTGATCTTACAAAAATTCCTACTTATTTATTAGAGTTAGATGATCCAATTTTTGAGTTTAACAAACAAATAATTGATGCAACACATCATCTTGCAGTTGCTTATAAACCTAATACTGCTTTTTATGAAGCGTACGGAATTAAAGGTTGGCAATCACTTGAAAAAACCATCAATTATCTAAACGAAAAGTATCCTGAAATTTTTACAATTGCTGATGCAAAACGTGGAGATATTGGGAATACTTCAACAATGTATGCAAAGGCTTTTTTTGAAGATTTAAATTTTGATTCTGTAACTGTTGCGCCATATATGGGAAGTGACTCTGTTGAGCCATTTTTAGCATT
>CALIIP010000152.1 GCA_938018045.1 uncultured Flavobacteriaceae bacterium | reverse complement strand
AATTTAATTTTTAAGCATAAAATTTTTACAGGGAGTTCAAAGAATCCAAATTTATTAAGAATACTTCCACCATTAACAGTTCAAAAAGAACATATCGATTTGTTTTTTGAGGCTTTAAAAAAGGAACTACTATGAAAAAATACACGAACATTAAAGACTTAAAGAATCTTTCCAAAGTTATTGATGAAGCTATTCAATTAAAGAAAAACCCTTTTCAATTTGAAACATTAGGAAAGCATAAAACTCTAGTGATGTTATTTTTCAATTCAAGTTTACGAACTCGTTTAAGCACAGAAAAAGCCGCCAGAAACCTTGGTATGCACGTCATGATTTTAAATGTAAATGATGCTTGGAATTTAGAGTTTGAAAATGGAACAATAATGAATTTAAAAACATCTGAACATATAAAAGACGCAGCACAAGTAATTTCTCAATATGCAGATGTGATAGCTGTAAGAGCATTTCCAACATTAATAGATAAAGAAAAGGATGAAAATGAATTAGTAATCAATTCGTTTTTAAAATATGCTTCTGTTCCAATTCTTAATATGGAAAGTTCAACACGACACCCTTTGCAAGGATTAACAGATGCTATCACAATTGTTGAGCATACTAAAGTTGAAAAGCCAAAAGTTGTTTTAAGTTGGACTCCACATATAAAAGCCTTGCCTCATGCTGTAGGAAATAGTTTTATAGAAACAATGCAAAAAATGGATGTAGAGTTTGTAATTACAAATCCTGAAGGATATAACTTGAATCCTGAAATAACGAAGAATACTTCAATTATTCACAATCAGTCAGCGGCTTTAAAAGATGCCGATTTTGTGTATGCTAAAAATTGGAGCAGTTATGAAGAATATGGAAAAGTAATAAACCAAGATTCAAATTGGATGATTACCAAAGAAAAACTAGGAAGTGCAAAATTCATGCATTGCTTACCTGTAAGAAGAAATGTTGTCGTAGAAGATGCAGTGTTGGATAGTGACAATTCTTTAGTTATTGAACAGGCAAATAATAGAACTTTTGCAGCACAAATAGTACTTAAGAAAATAATAGAAAATTTGTAAAAATGAAAACTCTAAAAATCCTAAAAATAGGAGGGAATATTATTGATGATGAAGCTGCTTTAACTCAATTTTTATTTAATTTTTCTAAAATTTCCGGACCAAAAATTTTAGTTCATGGAGGTGGAAAATTAGCCACAAAATTAGCGCAACAAATGCTAGTTGAAGTTAATATGATTGATGGAAGACGTATAACAGATCAAGATACTTTAGACATTATTACGATGGTTTATGCTGGGAAAATCAATAAAAATATTGTAGCCAACTTACAAGCGAATAATTGTAATTCAGTTGGTTTTTCAGGTGCTGATGGAAATAGTGTGATTTCCGAAAAAAGACCTATTAAAGAAGTTGATTTTGGTTTTGTAGGTGATGTTATACAAGTGAACACCTCAACTTTAGAATTGCTTTTAAACAACAATATCACACCTATTTTTTGTGCAATTACTCACGATGAGAATGGCCAATTATTAAATACGAATGCCGACACTATTGCTTCAGAATTGGCAATAGAATTTACTAAAAAATTTAAAACCGAACTCTATTATTGTTTTGAAATAAATGGAGTTTTAGAAAATATTAACGACGAAAATTCTGTAATTGAAAATATCAATACAACAACTTATAAAACCTTAATTGATCAAGGGATTATTGTTGACGGAATGTTGCCAAAACTCAATAACTGCTTTCACGCTATTAGTAATAAAGTAACAAAAGTATGTATTGGAAAACCTGATATGCTATTCAAGACTAATACAGTTTATACAACTATTCAAGAATAATGAAACAAGAAATATTAATACTAGACGCCAAAGACTTACTCAAAAAATTAATTGAGACACAATCATTTTCATCCGAAGAAGATGGAACAGCCTTGTTAATAGAAAATTGGTTTGTAACAAATGATATTCCGTTTAAAAGAACCAAAAATAATGTTTGGGCAACGAACAAACATTTTAACAGCAGTAAGCCAACTTTACTATTAAACTCTCATCATGACACTGTAAAACCAAATAATGGCTATACTAAAGATCCTTTTAAAGCCATTGTTGAAGATGGGAAATTATATGGTTTAGGGAGTAATGATGCAGGAGGATGTTTAGTTTCATTAATTGCAACATTTACACATTTTTATGCCCAAGAAAACCTGAAATACAATTTGGTTATAGTGGCTTCAGCGGAAGAAGAAAGCAGTGGGCAAGATGGCTTAAATAGTATGCTTTCTATCATTCCTAAAATAGATGTTGCTATCGTAGGAGAGCCAACTTTAATGAATTTAGCAGTTGCAGAAAAAGGATTGGTTGTTTTTGACGCAATTGTAAAAGGAACTCCAAGTCACGCTGCACATCCAAACAATAACAATTCAATTTATAATACTATTGATGTTTTACAGTGGTTTAAAGATTTTAAATTTGATAAAACCTCTAAGGCTTTAGGTGATGTGAAAATGACCGTTACACAGATTAATGCAGGCAAGCAACATAATGTAGTTCCTGCTCATGTAGATTTGGTGGTTGATGTTCGCGTAAATGATGCGTATTCTAACCAAGAGGTTGCTGATATTTTACAACAGAATTCACCTTGCACAAAAATTACTCCTAGAAGTTTACGATTAAACTCGTCTTCAATATCAACAAATCACGAATTGGTGAAGGCAGGAATTGAAATGGGTAGAGAAACTTATGGATCTCCAACATTGTCAGATCAATCTGTCTTGAGTTGCCAGTCATTAAAATTAGGTCCAGGAGATAGTACACGTTCTCATTCTGCGGATGAATTTATTTATTTGAAGGAAATTGAAGAAGGTATAAAGATATATGTTGAATTGTTGAATCGAGTAATTACTTAAAAAAACAAAATTATGAAACTTTGGGATAAAGGATTTTCAATAGACAAAAAGATTGAACAATTTACTGTTGGTAATGATAGAAAAATAGACATGCATATTGCGCGATATGATGTGCAAGCTTCTTTAGCACACGCAATTATGTTGCAATCTATTGGTATTATTACTGATAGTGAATTGAGAGATCTAGAAAAAGGTTTGAATGAATTAGCCAGTTCAATTAAAAATGGAACATTTGTAATTGAAGATACATTTGAAGACGTACATTCTAAAATTGAATATGAACTTACAAAAACCTTAGGTGATGTTGGTAAGAAAATACATACTGCACGTTCTAGAAATGATCAAGTTTTAGTTGCATTGCAATTGTATTATAAAGAAAATTTAGCAGTTGTAAATGACAAAGTAAAAACGTTGTTTGACACACTTTTAAGCCTTGCAGAAACTAATAAAGGAAGTTTGCTTCCAGGTTATACGCACTTACAAGTTGCAATGCCATCCTCATTCGGATTGTGGTTTTCTGCCTATGCGGAATTGCTAATTGACGATGTATATATGCTAAATGCCGTTTCAAAAGTTGTAGATCAGAACCCTTTAGGTTCTGCTGCAGGTTATGGTTCTTCTTTTCCTATTGATCGAGAATTAACAACGAAGGAACTTAATTTTTCAACTTTAAAATATAATGTTGTTGCTGCGCAATTGAGCAGAGGGAAAAGTGAGCTTTCCATTGCTGCTGCTTTAGGTGGATTATGTAATACGATGGCGAGATTTTCAATGGATGTGTGCTTATATATGAGTCAGAATTTTAATTTTATTTCTTTTCCTGACGAATTAACAACAGGAAGTAGCATTATGCCACATAAGAAGAATCCTGATGTTTTTGAATTGATTCGAGGTAAGTGTAATAAAATTCAGGCTTTGCATACAGAAATGGTATTGATTACCAATAATTTACCGACAGGTTACCATAGAGATTTTCAATTACTCAAAGAAAATATCATCAATGCTTTTGAAGATGTAAAGGATATTTTAGACATTTTTAATTATTCAATTCAGCAGGTAATTGTGAAAGATATTGATTTGACGGATGAAAAATACCAGTATTTATTTACGGTAGATAGTATCAATAATTTAGTGATTGAAGGCATGTCATTTAGAGATGCCTATCAACAAATAAGTGGTCAAGTTCAAGCAGGAACTTACAAGCCAGATTTGGGGAAAGAGCATAGTCATGTCGGTAGTATTCACAATTTATCTTTGGATAAAATCAGAGAGAAGTATCCTAAATAAATAGACGATATAACTATTCTTATTTAATGGCTTATCCTTTTCTATGATTAGATTCCTGCTTTCGCAGGAATTTAGGCTCTAGGTAAATCACTATCGTCTTTTAATGGCAAATTAGAATTTCCCATTAAATAGGCATCTACATGATGTGCAGCTTGTCGACCTTCAGAAATTGCCCAGACAATCAAAGATTGTCCACGACGCATATCACCAGCAGAAAAGATTCCTGAAACATTGGTCGCATAATCTTTTGTAGAAGCCTGAATGTTTGTTCTAAAATCCATATTTAATCCAAATTGGTCTGCCAAACTTTTTTCTGCTCCTGTAAAACCTAATGCTAACAATGCCAACTCACACTTCCACTCTTTTTCGGTATTTGGCACTTCTTTTAATTGAGGGCGTTCACCTTTTTTAAAAATCCATTCAACCTCAACAGTTTTTAAACCCTTAAGGTTTTTATTTTTATCGCTAATAAATTCTTTGGTAGATATACTAAAAAAACGCTCAACACCTTCTTTATGAGAAGAGGTTGTTTTTAACTTCATCGGCCAATATGGCCAAGGTTGATGTGCAGGTCTCCCTTCAGAAGGCTTGCTTAAAATTTCAAAATTCGTTACGGAAGTTGCTCCATGACGATTGGAAGTTCCTATACAATCTGAACATGTATCACCTCCACCAATAACAATAACATTTTTATCTTTTGCAGAAAGAATATCTTTAAAATCTTTCAAACCATCTACATACTGATTGTTTAATTTTAAAAAATCCATTGCTTGATGAACACCTTTTAAATCTGATCCTGGAATAGGAATGTTTCTTTTTACAGTTGCTCCACCACAAAGTACTATTGCATCAAATTGATTTTTAAGATCCTCTGCATCTATATTTTGACCAACATGCGCATGGGTTTTAAAAATAATACCTTCTTCTTCTAAAACTTTTACACGTCGGTCAATCACATTTTTTTCCATCTTAAAATCAGGAATTCCATAACGCAATAAACCACCTACTTTAGTATCACGTTCAAAAACTGTAACCAAATGACCTGCTCTATTCAGTTGTTGTGCAGCAGCCAATCCTGCTGGACCAGAACCAATAACCGCAACTTTTTTATCTGTTCTAATTTCTGGAGGATTTGCTGTAATCCATCCTTCAGAAAAAGCCTGTTCTACAATGTTTTTTTCAATATTCTCAATCGTTACAGGATCTTCATTTATACCAAGAACACAAGCTTCTTCACAAGGCGCAGGACACAATCTTCCTGTAAACTCAGGAAAATTATTAGTTGCATGTAAAATTTCTGCTGCTTCTTTCCACTTTCCTTTATAAACTTTATCATTAAAATCTGGGATTAAATTCCCAAGTGGACAACCACTATGACAAAACGGAATTCCACAATCCATACATCTTGCGCCTTGATCTTGTAGTTTAGATTCCTCAAGCGGAATCGTAAATTCTTTGTAATTTTTTATACGTTTTTTTGGTGATTGATATTCTTCAACCTCACGCTTATGCTCTAAAAATCCAGTTATCTTCCCCATTTATTAAGCTATTTGTAGTTTTTCGTTTTTTAATCTTATCAACGCTTTTCTATATTCTTCTGGCAATACTTTTTTGAATTTCTTAGTATAACTATCCCAATTATCAAGTATTCTTTTAGCTAACGGACTTGAAGTTGCTATAAAATGATTTTGAATTAATTGCTTTAATTCTATAATATCATCTTTAGTTAGAATATCAATAATATTCAATTCATCACCATTACAATTATCTTTAAACGTATTTTTCTCATCTAAAACATAGGCAATACCTCCACTCATTCCTGCACCAAAATTTCTACCGACTTCACCAAGAATAACAGCAATTCCTCCAGTCATATATTCACAACCATGATCACCAATACCTTCAACAACTGCCTTTGCTCCTGAATTTCGAACACAGAAACGTTCACCAGCTTTACCGTTTATATATACTTCACCAGATGTTGCACCGTATAATGTTACGTTTCCAGTTATAATATTATCCTCTGGAACAATAGTACATGCCTTTGGAACTTTAATAATTAATTTTGCTCCTGAGAGTCCTTTTCCTAAATAATCATTTGTATTTCCGTGCACATTGAAAGTCAATCCTTTCGTTGCAAATGCTCCAAAACTTTGACCAGCAGAGCCATTAAAATCAATAGTTATTGTATCTTCTGGCAAACCATCTGCTCCATATATTTTTGATATTTCATTACTTACAATTGCTCCTACTGCTCTATCAATGTTGGTAATTGGCAAGTCTAAATGCGTTTTCTGTCTTCTAAATAATGCTTGATGAGCTTGCTTAATTATTTTGAAGTCTAAATGCGTTTCCAACTTATGATCTTGTTGATCTGTATTGTATAACTTCGTTCCATCAGGAACATCAATCTTGTGTAAAATTGGAGTTAAATCTAATCCTGATGCTTTATAATGTTCAATTGCTTTATTACGATTTAATTTCTGTACTTGACCAACCATTTCATTGATTGTTTTGAAACCTAATTGCGCCATGATTTCTCTTAATTCTTGAGCAACGAAATACATATAATTGACTACATGTTCAGGTTTTCCTTTAAACTTTTTACGCAATTCTGGATTCTGAGTTGCGATACCTACAGGACATGTATTTAGATGACAAACACGCATCATAATACAACCTGAAGCTACTAATGGCGCTGTTGCAAATCCAAATTCTTCAGCACCAAGTAAACATGCTATTGCAACATCTCTACCTGTTTTTAATTGTCCGTCGCACTCTAAAACAATTCTATTTCTTAAATCGTTCATTACTAACGTTTGCTGCGCTTCGGCAACACCTAGTTCCCAAGGTAAACCTGCGTGCTTTTGAGAAGTTAATGGTGTTGCTCCAGTTCCGCCATCAAAACCTGCAATTAAAATTACATCTGCTTTTGCTTTTGCAACTCCTGCTGCAACTGTTCCTACTCCAATTTCAGACACCAATTTTACATTGATTCGAGCTTCTCTATTTGCTGATTTTACATCATAAATCAATTGCGATAAATCTTCTATAGAATAAATATCATGATGTGGAGGTGGTGAAATCAAACCAACATATGGAGTTGAATTTCTAGTTTTTGCAATTTCAGGATTCACTTTTGGTCCAGGTAACTGACCTCCTTCTCCTGGTTTTGCACCTTGAGCAATTTTTATCTGAATTTCACTTGCACTTGTTAAATAGTTAGATGTAACCCCAAAACGACCTGAAGCAACTTGTTTAATTGCTGAATTTTTCCAGTCGCCTTGCGAACTTTTATAAAAACGTTCTTGGTCTTCTCCTCCTTCACCAGAATTAGATTTTCCACCAATTCTATTCATTGCAATCGCTAAATTTTCATGTGCTTCTTTACTGATAGAACCATAAGACATTGCGCCAGTTTTAAAACGCTTCACGATTTCTGTCCAAGGTTCTACTTCGTCAATAGAAATTGGATCGAATTGATCGAATTCAAACAAACCTCTAATAGTCATTAAACTTTTAGATTGATTATTTACTAGGTCTGAAAACTCCTTAAAAGTAGATGCCTTGTTTGTTCTAACTGATTCTTGCAATTTCGCAACTGTCAACGGATTGAACATGTGCTTTTCTTGCCCACGTCTCCATCGATATTCACCACCAATTTCAATATTTACATTTGCCTTATTAACTTGAAATGCATTTTTATGACGTTTTACAATCTCTTGCTCAATCTCTCTCAATCCAATACCTTGAATACGAGTTGGTGTATTTGGAAAATACTTCTCAACTGTTTTGGTATTGATTCCTATACATTCAAATAGTTGTGAACCACGATAAGAATTTAATGTTGAAATCCCAATTTTGTTCATCACCTTTAAAATTCCTTTTCCAATGGCTTTATTGTAATTTTTTATGGCTGCTAAATACTCTAAATCGGTAACATCTTTAGCATTAATTTGCTTTTGAACAATTTCATTAACTATATATGGGTTTACTGCACTTGCACCATAACCAAATAGTAACGCAAAATGATGTACTTCTCTTGGTTCTGCAGATTCGATAATTAAACTAATTTTTGAACGTTTTTTTAATTTATGTAACGCATGATTCACATAAGAACATGCTAATAACGCTGGAATTGGTGCATGATTTTCATCTACATATCTATCAGAAAGTATAATAATGTTTGCGCCTTCATCTATTGCTTTTGATGCCTTATCAACTAAAATTTCTAACGCTACTTCTAGTTCATTCAATCCTCGATTGACTTCATACAACATCGAAATAGATTTTACTTTGAAATCTGGATTGGAATCGTAATTTCTAATTTTATCTAAATCGTGTTTTGAAATTACTGGGTTTTGAATTTTTAGTTTTTTGCAGTGTTCTGCATTCACATCAAAAATATTTACATCACTTCCTAATGTTAAACTTATATCGGTTATTAATTCTTCTCGAATTCCATCTAAAGGTGGATTAGTAACTTGCGCAAATAATTGCTTAAAATAATTATAAATTAATTGTGGTCTTTCCGAAAGTACCGCAATTGGAGTATCACTTCCCATTGATCCTATTGGCTCTTTTCCAAGTTGAGCCATCGGACGAATTATCGTATTTAAGTCTTCTTGAGTATATCCAAAAACAACTTCACGCTTTTTTAATGCTATCTCCTCATACTTAATTGGTCCTTTTTGTGCTGTAATATCTTTTAGGTGAATTAAATTCTTGTTCAACCATTTTCTATAAGGGTTTCGAGCTGCAATTTCTTCTTTTATTTCTTCATCATTTACAATTCTCCCTTCGTTCATATTCACTAAAAACATTTTTCCAGGTTCTAAACGACCATGAAATCTAACATTTTCTGGTTTTATATCAACAACTCCCGTTTCTGATGACATAATCACATTTCCACTTTTGGTAACTGTGTATCTAGAAGGTCGCAAACCGTTTCTATCTAATACAGCGCCAATAAAATTACCGTCTGTAAATGGAATTGATGCTGGACCATCCCAAGGCTCCATCAAACAAGAATTATATTCATAAAATGCTTTTTTAGCATCAGACATGTTGGGGTTTTTTTCCCAAGCCTCAGGCACTAACATCATCATAACTTCAGGTAAAGATCTACCAGTCATTAATAATAATTCTACTACCATATCTAATGTAGCAGAATCTGATTTTCCTCTTAATATTGTGGGAATTATTTTTTTAATATCATCACCAAAAGCATCACTTTGCATAATCTCTTCCCTTGAGAACATCCTTGAGACATTTCCTCTTAAAGTATTTATTTCTCCGTTATGGCATATATACCTAAATGGCTGAGCTAAATCCCAAGTTGGAAAAGTATTGGTTGAAAAACGCTGATGAACAAGAGCTAAACGAGTATCTAAAGTAGTATTGTATAAATCTAAATAATATTCATTTATATGTTCTGGCTTTAAAAGACCTTTGAAAATAATAATTTTTGTTGATAAACTTGGTACATAAAAGAATTGAGATTCAGATAATTTTGAATCATATATTGTGTGTTCAGCTATTTTTCTTGCGGCAAATAGTTTTAGATTAAAATCAAAATCTGACTCATCTTTACTTGATTTCCCAATAAATATTTGTTTTACAAATGGTTCTGTAGTTTTTGCAATTTCACCTAAAACCTCACTATTTACAGGCACATCTCTCCATCCTAATAATTTCAATCCTTGCTTCTCAATTTCAGATTCAAAAATAGTAATACAATACTCACGTTGATTATCTTTTTTGGGAAGAAAAACATTACTTACAGCATAGTCTCCAGCTTTAGGCAGTTTAAAATCACAAAATTCTTCAAAAAAAGTATGAGGAATATCTATCAAAATACCTGCACCATCTCCAGTTACACCGTCAGAACTTACAGCACCTCGATGTTCTAATTTCACCAAAATTTCTAACGCTTTATGAATAATATCATTTGAACGCTTACCAGTTAGGCTACATATAAATCCTGCTCCACAATTATCATGTTCAAATTCTGGTAAATAAAGTCCTTGTTTTTTTAGCATTTGAAATAAATTTTAAAGTTTTTACACCTATTATTATGATTCAAATATATAGGCTTATACCTTATAATAAAAACATCCAAAACACTTTTCCGAAATTCTAAATTGTAGGCCCTAAAAAATAGATAATACACAATTTAACGTCATAATATTATCAAATACAGAAATAGATAAAAATTAATAAAAATGGATATTTGATGCGAAAACGTTTGCGAAAATTAATTTTTATTATGAATTATTTATAAAAATACCTTTTTTGTTAAAAATAATAAAATTAATAATTATTGATTTGCAAGAAAAAATAAGTGATTTTTATTTAACTCTCAAAAAAAAATATCTCAAATATAAATATCCATAAAAATGGTTAATTGCTTCTAATTTGATGATAAATAATTAATCAAATCTAATAGCTTTGTGGCTAATCTTTAAAACTATTTAACTATGAAACAATTTTTTACTTTAACTTTATTATTGACATCAATAATAGTATTCGCACAAGAAACCACAGAAACTGATGAGAAAGAACAGGAATTTTCTTTTGAAGGAAGTGTTGATGCTTATTATCAAACAAACTTATCGTCAACAGACAAAGCAATTTTTGGAGGT
>CALIIP010000151.1 GCA_938018045.1 uncultured Flavobacteriaceae bacterium | reverse complement strand
GATTGGTTTATATCTATATTAAGTATTATAACTGATTTTTTTATTGGTGGTGGAGCAACAGGTAAAATTTATAAAGAGAGGAATAAAGAAGTATTTATTATGTCTTATAAAAATGAATTAATAAAATTCGAATTATTTAATTGCGACATTGAAAAAGCGAAATTAATAGCCAAAAAGGTTAACTCCAAAATTAACTCTTAAACTCCGAAATCGTATTGATAATACTTCTGTAATCATCAGAATTATTTACAAAATCCATTTCAGAAACATCAATCACAAGCGTGTTTAATTCCGTTTCAGATTTTATAAAGGTTGAATATCCTGCGTGAATCTTCTCTAAATATTCAGGTTCAATATTCTGCTCATAATCTCTTCCCCTTTTTTTGATATTGTCTAACAATCTCGTTGTGTTTTGATAGAGATATACATATAAATCAGGTTTAGTAATCTCTTTATACATCACATCAAACACTTTTCTGTAAAGTGCATACTCATCTTTATGAAGCGATACTTGTGCGAAAATCAATGATTTAAAAATATAATAATCAGAAACTATAAAATTTTTGAATAAGTCAAATTGTGCTAAATCTTCAGAAAGTTGGTTATAACGATCTGCCAAAAAACTCATTTCCAACGGAAACGCATAACGCTCCATGTCTTCGTAATATTTTGGTAAAAACGGATTGTCTGCAAAGCGTTCTAACACCAATTTTGCGTTATAGTCGTCACCAATCATTTTGGCAAGTGATGTTTTTCCTGCACCAATATTTCCTTCTACAGCAATATAATTATATTTTTCAAACAAAGAAATAGGACGAACAATTTGTAATTCTAATTCTTCAATCACAGTTTTATCATCACAGTTTTGCAAACACATCAAAATGGTTTGTTTTTCTATTGGATGCTTAACATTTGGCGCAATTTCTGTCAACGGAACCATCACAAACTTACGCTCCAACATTCTTGGATGCGGAACTGTTAGGTTTGGTGCAAAGATAATTTCATCATCAAATAATAAGATGTCTAGATCAATATTTCGAGAAGTGTATTCTTTTGCTTCACTACGTTTTCTGCCTAATTTTTGCTCAATTGAATGTAAGTTTTTTAGTAGCGTGTCAGGATTTAAGTTTGTTGAAACTTTCGCACAGATATTATAAAAATCTTCACCTTCAAATCCCCAAGAAGCGGTTTTGTATATCGAAGAAATTTTTTCTACAGCACCAACTTTTACACCAATCAAATTAATGGCATCTTGCAAGTTTTGCAATTTATCTCCTTGATTGCTTCCAAGCGAAAGATATGTAGTTCGTACGATTTTCATTTTATGGATTACAAAGAAAAGAAATGTATAACGTAAAAGTGTATATTTGCGCTTCAATTTATAAACATTTTTTATGAACTTTTTTAGAAAAGTATTGGCAAGTTGTTTAGGGACTTCAATCGCAATTGTATTATTAACTCTTTTCGGATTTTTTCTTTTCGGATTGATGGCTACTTCGATGAGTGAAAGTGATAAAGTTTCTGTTACGAGCAACTCAATTTTAGAGATTAATCTTGCTGATGCTGTGAATGATTATGCTCCAAAATCTGATAGTCCATTTGATCAACTTTTTGAAGAAGACCAATTCCAATTAAGCCAAGTTATAAACGCAATAGAAAATGCTAAAAATGATGATAACATCAAAGGAATTAGTATTCTAAATTTAATGGTAAATGCAGGAATTTCTCAAACGCAAACTATTCGTGAGAAGTTAGTTGATTTTAAAACTTCAGGAAAATTTATCACTTCATATACAGATTTTTATACTCAAAAAAATTATTATTTAAGTTCTGTTGCTGACTCTATGTATGTTACACCTTATGGAAGTGTTGAGTTTAAAGGATTGTCAAGTGAGCGTCTTTTTTACAAAGATTTTCAAGAGAAATATGGTGTGAAAATGGAAGTTATCCGTCACGGAAAATACAAGAGTGCAGTTGAAGGATATTTAGATAATAAAATGAGTGATGCAAACCGCGAACAAATATCCTCTTTTTTAAATTCTATCTGGAGTGAACTGATTGAAGATATTGCTGTCAGTAGGAATAAAACTGTTGAAGAATTAAATTTAATTGCTGATAATTTGTTAACTAGAAATGCAACAATGGCAATAGAAAATAACATGCTTGATGGTGCAATTTATAAAGATCAATACGAAGAAATACTAAAGACTTTTGTTGGAGATAAGCCAAATATGGTTTCGCTTGAAGATTATATAGAAACAGGAAAAGGACGTATAAAATCATCAGCAAGTAATAAAATTGCATTGTTGTATGCGCAAGGAGATATCTTATATGGTAAAGGTGATGAAACATATATTGGTCAAGAAAGTATGATTAAAGCGATTAGAAAAATTCGTGATAATGATAATATAAAAGCAGTAGTATTGCGTGTAAATTCTCCAGGAGGAGTTGCGTTAACTGCAGATTTGATTTGGCGTGAATTAGAAATATTGAAAAAAGAAAAACCTTTGGTTGTTTCTATGGGTAATACAGCAGCGTCTGGAGGATATTATATTGCTTGTAATGCTGATGTAATTTATGCTGAGCCAACTACAATTACTGGTTCGATTGGTGTTTTTGGTACGATTCCAAACTTTAGTGAATTGGCTGGGAATATGGGTATTAATGCAGAGCAAGTAGCAACGAATAAAAATGCTGTCGGTTATTCGATTTATGAGCCAATGACAAAAGATTTTTATGACGTTACCAAAGAAGGAGTAGAGCAAGTCTACACAACATTTGTAAATCGTGTTGCAGCTGGTAGAAATATGACTTTTGAAGAGGTTGATGCTGTTGCTCAAGGACGTGTTTGGACAGGTAAAGAGGCAATCGAAAACGGATTGGTCGATGTTCTTGGAAATATGAATGATGCTATTGAAGCTGCGGCAGAATTAGCAGATATTTCTGATTATAAAACAACAAGTTACCCAAGATTTAAGAAAGACTTTGAAGATTCATTTAAAGGATTTCCTTTTATGAGTGTAAAAGAAAACATGCTTAAAGAAGAGTTAGGTGATGAGAACTATAAAGCACTTAAACAAGTGAAGAAAATGTCGCAATTGAAAGGAATTCAAATGAGATTGCCTTATGATATTGATATTCGATAATCTTATCGATTAAATCTTTTTTTTAAACAACTT
Organism: uncultured Flavobacteriaceae bacterium; assembly: GCA_938018045.1. GTDB lineage: Bacteria > Bacteroidota > Bacteroidia > Flavobacteriales > Flavobacteriaceae > Urechidicola. Next base: position 4,490 of record CALIIP010000151.1, on the reverse strand, counting down.
TTTACCATATTTAAAAGCGAAATAAATTATTGCAATGTGTATAATCCAGTATATTATTGAACCAATGATATTACCGAGTTGTAATCCATCTAACTCACTTGAAAATATTTTAAATAGATTTAAAACTGCATTCAGAAATTTTGGTATTTGTCCAACAAAAGCAAGAATAAATAGCGCTCCAATTATATAAAGTATAACTCCAAATATTTTATTCATAATAATTTAATTTTTTTGTGGTTAATAAAAAATATATGGACTTCGATTAAATCTTTTTCAGCACATTTTTTCCTGTAATTGCGATAGTAGACAATACACCAGCAAACAGAGCGCCTCCAACTCCTGCAGTTACAATATCTTGTCCTGTTAAATAAAAGCTTTTTATTGGTGTTCTTGGTTTCAAAAAAGATTGTCTAAAACGAGAGGGAGTATGGTCTAATCCGTAAATTTCACCTTTCTCATAATTTATAAAATGTTGAGTTGTTAGCGGAGTTGATAATTCATAACAATTTACTTTACCTTCTACTTGCGGTAGTTGTTTGTAAACCTCTTTTAATAAGCGCTTTGCAATCTCTTCTTTCTTAGCCTCGTAATCTTCACCTCTTTTTTTCCATGAAGTACCTGCCCATTTTTCGAATGTTTCATATGGAATTAATGTGATAACATCAATAGTACTTTTACCAGGATAACGATTGCTCCAATCAGGATCTTTAGCAGACGGAAAAGAAAGATATACTAAAGGAAATGGTTGTGACAAATCTTCTAAATAGTTTTTTATACATGTATCATGATCGTTCTCTTTTGGGTACACCCAATAATTGGTTTTAGGAATACCAAGTTCCTCAGGAGTTCCTTCTAAACCAATATATAAACTAGCATGTGAAACAGAACGGTTTACTTTTTTTAATTGCTCTTTTAATCGATATTTTTCTACTATTTTTTGAGGTAACAACTTGTTATATGTAGTCATGATACCTGCATTACTCACAATATTTTTCGCGTAAAACTCTTTTCCATCTTTCATACGAACACCTAGAGCAGTATTATTTTCAGTAATAACTTCTTCAACATCTGCAGAAACTAAGATTGTTCCGCCAGAAGCACCAATTACAGTTGCTACATTTTTTGCGATTTGCGAAGAACCACCAATTGGGAAACTACCTCCACCAAAATAGTGTCTTGCTACAGATGCGTGCATAGCAAAACTACTTTGTTTTGGCGGCAAACCGTAATCTCCATATTGTGCAGTAAGTACTTTTATGAGTGTTTCGTTATTAGTTAACGAACTAACAACTTCGTAAGTTGTTTTGTCTGAGTATTTGTAAAAAGGGTTTTTAAGAAATCTACCAAATAAGGTACTCCATATCGGTGAAATGGCTTTACTTATATAATAATTCTTACTTGTTTTTACAACTTTAAAAACGAGATCTACATAAGAGTTAATAGCTTTTTCTTCTTCCGGAAAATAATCGATTAATTGTTTTTTAAAGTTTTTTACTCCTTTTACAAAATCAAAATGCTGATCTCCAATAACTATTCGGTCATATACGTCTCCCATATCTTCCCATTTTAATTCACCATCTGTGATGTAATCAAACAGTTTTTTTAGGATACTGGTTTCGCGTTGCATTTCTCCGATATAATGTATGCCTACATCCCATTCATAACCTTTTCGCTTAAAAACATGTGTAAAACCTCCAGGAGTATAGTGTTTTTCTAACACGAGGACCTTATGACCTTCTTTTGCTAAAATAGCAGCAGTAGCAAGTCCACCCATTCCAGAGCCAATAATAATAGTATCATACTTTTCTTGTAATATTGACTTTTTCTTATAGGATTGAATCATCTAATCATTTTTTTGATACGTCACGAAACTATAATCGAATTGGTTTTTTTCGTCAGCAGAGAATTTTTTTCTACTTGTTTCTTGCCATTTTCTTTTATCAATTATAGGAAAGAAAACGTCTGCGTCAAAAGAATTGTGAACTTCTGTAATGTCTAATTTATCAGCCAATTCAATTGCTTGCTCATAAATTTGAGCACCACCAATTATATAAGGATTAGTATCATTTTCAGCAACTTCAATTGCTTCTTTCAATGAATTAACTACTACACAACCTTCGGCTTTGTAATCTGGATTTCGAGTGATGATTACAGATGTTCTGTTAGGTAAAGGTTTTCCGATAGATTCATATGTATTACGTCCCATAATAATATGATGTCCAGTCGTTGTGCTTTTAAAGCGTTTTAAATCAGCTGGTAAGTGCCAGATCAAATCGTTGTCTTTTCCTAAAGCGTTATCATTTGCAATAGCAGCAATTAAGGTAATAGTTTGTTTAGTGCTCTTCTTCTTTCTTTCTAAATCGTTGTAAAATTGACTTTCTGCTTTGTGCTGCGATTCTCTTTCTAACCCTTGCTTAATTTTTTCTATTTTTATTTCTTGTTTGGCAACCAACTTTTCTGTGTGTTTTCGTTCCCATTCCGTACCCATAAACTTTTTAGTAATAAACACATTTACAAAGTGCAAAATCCAAAAGAATGACCATAATAGAATTGCCCATTTAAACCAATCATCAACATATTCTCCACCAACATTAAAAAACCGATCGAGTACAAATAAAAACACTGAGCCGATAGCAAAAATTACAAAGTGTAAATATAATCTTCTTTTTTGCTTGATGCGTTTTCTTGCGTTTTCATATAGTTCGTGTTGTTCTTGCATTTTATTTTATTCTATTTTAAATTTTAAAGGTAAAGCAAAACTAACATTAACAGGTTTACCGTTTTCAGTTCCAGGTTTTAAATCTTTTAGCTTTTTTAAAGATCTTCTAGCTTCATTTTCAATAGTCTCATTTGGACCAAAGATTTTATAATTATTAACTTCTCCGAACTTATCTACTTTAAATAGAATGTACGTATAAAATGAACCTTTCTTATTAAATCCTTTGACAGCTTTATTAATTCTATATTTTTTTAATAAAAGTTTTGTAACATTATTCGAAAAACATTTTCTCAGCACTTTATTTGATGTTGATTGGCATTTAGGATAAACTGGCGCAGTAAAATTTCGATTTTCAGAAATTCCATTTGGTTCGTTGGTTTCTTCAAGTAAAACAACATTATTGTTTTCTTTATCAAGCCCTAATTTTGCAGTTAAATGATAATATGATAAAATTGGATGATTTGCTTCGTTCCTTCTTGGATATATATTCGGCAAGTTCAAGATCATTTTTTTTAACTTCGATTCAATAGTTGGATTACTTCTAATTTTAGTAGTTGAAATACTCTCTTCTATAGGTTTTCCGTTTTCATCAATTATAAAATTTAAATAAACATTTACTGATTTCCTTATCTCTTTTTTTTCCAAATAACTTTGAACATCAGTTTCAATAACTTCAATTATTTTAGAACTTATAATTTTATTGAAGCAGTCTGATGGATTAATACTTGTTTTACAATCTTTAAAAAGAGGAAAGGGTTGTATAAAATCAGTATTTTTTTTCTGTGAAAACACAAAAAAAGTAGAAATTAAAAAAAGAAATAAAAATATTTTTTTCATAGTCATTTAAAATTCATCAATGATAATAGGTAATTAAACAGAAACTTTCCCTCTAATTAATGGGTGAGGGTTATAATCTATCAGTTCAAAATCATCAAAAGTGAAATCAAAAATATTTTTTATTGATGTGTTTAACTTCATTGTTGGTAATGCTCTTGTATCACGAGATAATTGTAAATCAATCTGCTCTTTGTGATTGTTATAGATATGTGCATCACCAAAAGTATGTACAAATTCTCCGTACTCTAAATCACAAACTTGCGCAATCATCATCACCAATAAAGCATAAGATGCGATATTAAAAGGTACACCAAGAAAAATATCAGCACTTCTTTGATATAATTGACAAGATAGTTTTCCGTTTGCAACATAAAATTGAAAAAAAGCGTGGCAAGGAGGTAAAGCTGCTTTATTATTCGAGACATTTTCAGAAAATGAAACAGAAGTATCTGGTAAAACACTAGGATTCCAAGCTGAAACAATCATTCTTCTACTATCAGGATTGTTTTTTATGGTATTAATTACATCTTTAATTTGATCGATTCCATCACTATTCCAATTTCTCCATTGATGTCCATATACTGGTCCTAAGTCTCCATTCTCATCTGCCCAAGCATCCCAAATTTTAACGCCATTTTCTTGTAAATAGCCAATATTTGTATCTCCTTTTAAAAACCATAGCAACTCATGAATTATAGATTTCAGATGTAACTTTTTAGTAGTAACCATTGGAAAACCATCAGCTAAATCAAATCGCATTTGATATCCAAAAACACTTTTTGTTCCTGTTCCAGTTCTGTCGGTTTTTTCTATTCCGTTTGCGCGAACGTGCTTTATTAAATCTAAGTATTGTTTCATTAAAATTGTTTATTCGTTTAATAGTTTATTTGTTTAACTGAAAACGATTAAACAAATACACATTTTCTAACTATCC
>CALIIP010000150.1 GCA_938018045.1 uncultured Flavobacteriaceae bacterium | reverse complement strand
AAAATTTATGTAAACCAATGATACTAAATCAGTAAGAAAAGAGATTTACTTGTAGTTTATCCAATCCAATTCTTGAAGCCTTTCACCTTTTCTCGACTTACAATAATTTCGTGTTCAGAAAAGTGATTTAAAATGATTTTTTAACGGCTCAAAAATCTCATATTTAAGATTACCAATAAACGCTTTTACTATTTTTAAGGTTTAAGAAAAATGTATTTTTTCTTGTTTATGTTGATGTTGTATAAATTGTGTTTTACTGAATTGTTATTTTTATATGACGAACTGTAAAAAAGTTAAGAACAAATTGTTTTGTCTAACTTTTTTACTATATTTGCTAAACAAAATGGATACAAAAATTACAATAATAGGGTCAGGATTTTCTTCTCTTGCAGCGTCTTGCTACTTGAGTAAAATGGGCTACGAGGTTACAATTCTAGAGAAAAACAATACTATTGGCGGTAGAGCTAGAGTATTAAAAAAAGATGGTTTTAAATTTGATATAGGACCAACTTGGTATTGGATGCCTGATGTTTTTGAAAGATTTTTTAACGACTTTGATAAAAAACCATCAGATTACTATAGCCTTAATAAATTAAATCCTGCTTATAAAGTTGTATTTGACACAAATGATTCAATTATAATTCCTGATAATTTAAGTCAAATTTATACTATATTTGAAAAAGAAGAAAAAGGGAGTTCTAAATATTTGAAAGAGTTTCTAACTTCAGCAAAATCAAATTATGATGTTGCAATAAAAGACTTAGTATATAGACCTGGAAACTCAATAACTGAGTTAATAACTCCAGTAACTATAAAACGAGTAAATCAATTCTTTTCAAGTATCAGTTATAGCATTAGAAAGAAAATAAAAAGTCAAAAATTAATTCAAATTCTAGAATTTCCAGTATTATTTCTTGGAGCAAAACCAAGCAATACTCCAGCTTTTTATAATTTTATGAATTATGCAGATTTTGGTTTAGGAACTTGGCATCCAGAAGGAGGAATGTATGAAGTTATTAAAGCAATGTCTAGTCTTGCAATTAGTCTTGGTGTAAATATTAAAACTAACTGCAATGTGAGTGAAATTATTGTGGTTGATTCTATCGCTAAAGGTGTTGTTGTAAATGGAGTTAAAATCAATTCAGATATTGTATTGTCTGGAGCAGATTATCATCATACAGAAACATTAATCGATAAGAAATATCGTCAATACTCAGAGAAATATTGGAGTAAAAAAACATTTGCACCATCTTCCCTACTCTTTTATGTTGGATTTGATAAAAAATTAAATAATGTAAATCATCACACATTATTTTTTGACACTAGTTTTGAAACGCATGCTAAAGATATTTATGATAATCCTAAATGGCCAGACAAACCTTTATTTTATGGTAGTTTTCCAAGCATGACAGATGCATCTTCTGCTCCAAAAGACAAAGAAGCAGGAATTTTTTTAATTCCTATTGCACCTGGAATTGAAGATACTCCAGAAATAAGAGAAAAGTATTTTAACCAAATTATTGATCGTTTTGAAAAACTAACAAAGCAAAAAGTAAAAGATCATATTTTATTTAAAGAATCTTATTGTGTGAAAGATTTTATAAAAGATTATAATTCTTATAAAGGAAACGCATATGGTCTTGCAAATACTTTAACTCAAACAGCATTTCTAAGGCCTAAAATAAAAAGTAAAAAAGTAAAAAATCTATTTTTTACAGGACAATTAACAGTTCCAGGACCAGGAGTTCCGCCTTCTTTAATATCTGGTAAAATTGCTGCTGATTTAATTGACAAAGAATATAAAACTAAGTAAACAACTAATGAAAAAAACATTTGACGCCGTTTCAATTAACTGCAGTAAGATTGTTACTAAAACATATAGCACATCTTTTTCTCTTGCAGTTAAAATGCTAGGTAAATCGATTCAAAATGCTATTTATAGCATTTATGGTTTTGTAAGATTTGCTGATGAAATTGTTGATTCATTTCATGATTATAATAAAGAAATTTTAATAGATGAATTTGAAAAAGATTATTACAAAGCATATGATCAAAATATAAGTTTAAATCCCATATTAAATGCCTTTCAACTAACTGTCAAAAAATATAATATTGACGACGAATTAATAAAAGCTTTTTTGAAAAGTATGAAGTTAGATTTGTACAAATCTAATTACAACGAACAAGAATATAAAGATTATATCTATGGATCTGCTGATGTTGTTGGGTTAATGTGCTTAAAAGTTTTTGTGAATGGTGATTCTGACAAGTATACTGAACTTAAAGAGCCTGCAATGAAACTTGGCTCCGCTTTTCAAAAAGTAAATTTCTTGAGAGATTTGAAAGATGACATTCAAAATTTAGACAGATCTTATTTTCCAGAAATAGACATTAATCAACTTAATGAAATATCAAAGAAGGCTATTGTTCAAGATATTGAGAAAGATTTTGAACAAGCATATATAGGAATTAAGAATTTGCCAGACGAAGCGAAATTTGGTGTATTTACTGCATATGTATACTATAAAACTTTACTGAAAAAATTAAAAAGTACGCCAGCAAGAAAAATTCTAAATACTCGAATTCGTATATCAAACACATATAAATTCTTATTGCTTGCAAAATCTTTTGTAACTTACAAGTTCAATTTAATATAAATTAATTATGCTATATTTTTTCCTAATAACAGTAATTACTTTTACGCTGATGGAAGGTGTTACTTGGCTAACTCACAAGTATGTAATGCATGAATTTATGTGGTATTTTCATGAAGACCATCATCAACCAAAATATCCAGATACATTTGAAAAAAACGATGTGTTTTTTATCATTTTTGCCATTCCAAGTATCCTTTTATTTTACTTTGGGTTTCAAAACGGAATAAACTATTTATTTTTTATTGGTCTAGGAATTTTATTCTACGGAATTGCATATTTTCTTGTACATGATGTTTTAATTCACCAACGTTTTAAGTGGTTTAAAAAAACAAATAACAAATACCTTATAGGACTTAGAAAGGCACATAAAGTTCACCATAAACATTTAGGTAAAGAAGATGGCGAATGTTTTGGAATGTTATTTGTTCCAAAAAAATATTTTAAAATATAAAATGTCACTTTATCTCATATTAAATATTGCTTCTATAAGCATTCCGTTGATTTATAGTTTTGAGAAAAAAATGCGCTTTATTAAATTGTGGAAACAGGTGTTTTCTGCAATTACAATTACAGCAATTATATTCTTAATTTGGGATGTTATTTTCACCAAAAACGGAGTTTGGGGTTTCAATCCAGTATATTTAACTGGTATTGACATTATCAATTTACCTATAGAAGAATGGCTATTTTTCTTTTGTATTCCATATGCAAGTATATTCATTCATTATGCTTTTCAACATTTTTTACCGAACAAAAGACTCACAGACAATCTTACTAAAACAATAACGATTGTATTTTTACTTATTCTAATTCCGACTGTGATTTTAAATACTGATAAAGATTATACTTTTTATAATTTTTTATTACTGATAATTATTCTTCTTTACAGTCTTATCAAAAAAGAAAAAGAATTACCTGTTTTTTACCTGACTTTTCTGATCATACTCATTCCCTTTTTAATTGTAAACGGTATACTTACAGGAAGTTTTATTGACGAACAAGTAGTTTGGTATAACAATGCTGAAAATCTTGGCATAAGAGTTGGTACAATACCAATAGAAGATTTTGGTTATGCATTTAGTATGTTATATATGAGTATTATTTTAATCGAAAAGTTTAAAATAAAAAAAACTAAAGATTTTCGCTAAACAATTTTATCATGAAAATTCTAAGTCTAATCTTTATCTTATCAATATTCACTTCAGACTGTAATAATATGCAAGAAATTAAAACACAATTTCATCAAATAAAAACTGAAGAAGATTTAGAAAATTTTATTGAAAAAGCACAAACAGCAAATTGTAATGAATTAGAACCTTATCTTGCATCCGCAATAATGCAAACTGCAGAACATGCTTTTTTACCTACTAAAAAATTAAAAAAATTCAAGCAAGGAAAAAAAATGCTAGAAGTATTTATTGAAACTAACCCAACAAATATAGAGGCTAGATATATTCGTGCTTTAGTTCAATCTGAAATACCAAGATTTCTAGGCTATCACAATGAAATTGAATCAGATATTGAATTTGTAAAACTAAAAATAGACGCTTCAGATATCCCTAAAGAGTATAAAAAGTTGATTTTAAAAAACATTTCAGAAATTAAATAGGAATTACTTCTCCTTAATTGTAATTGGTTTCAATTTAATAAAACCAATAGCATTTAACAGTTTTATAATCACATATGTAATATCAATCTCATACCATTTTACACCAAAATTTGCTCTACCTGCATTCTTATGATGATTATTATGGTAACCTTCTCCCATCATTAAAAAATCAAAACGGAATAAGTTTTTACTAGTGTTTTTCATTTTATAATTTACATAACCATAAATATGTCCGAACCAATTAATAATTACTCCATGAATAGGAGCCATTAAAAAGGTTATAGGCAATAATAACCACTGCCACCAAGCAGTAGCAAAAAATGAGAAAAACAAAATATATACCGCAATCCAAATCAGACGAGAAAAACGAGAACCAGCAAATAAATCAAATCCTTTCCACTGCGGAACGTTTTTAGTAAAACGATCCTCGACAACAATACGTTGCTCATTTATATCTTGATATATAGTTTTTGTTTTCCACATCATTGCAAACATATTAGTATCAAAAGAAGGAGAATGTGGATCCTTTTCTGTATCAGTATAAGCATGATGCATACGATGCATAACCCCATATCCATAAGCGCTTAGGTAACTCGATCCTTGAAAAACCCAAGTCAAAATAAAAGAAATGCGTTCCATTGTTTTTGACATAGTAAAGACTTGATGTGCTGCATACCTATGTAAAAAGAAAGACTGAAAAAATAATCCTCCATACCAAAGCACTAAAACAAAAATAACGATTATCATACTATATATTTTTGACAAAGGTACTTTGTTGTTATATAAGAAACAATGAACCCAAGTCAATAAAACACATGCTACAATCGTTTTCTAATTCTACTTAAAGCTTGTGCGGTGACACCAATATAAGAACTTATATACTTAAGAGGAATCACCTTTATAAGTTCTGGACGCTCTTTAAATAATTTCAAATAACGTTCCTCTGCTGTCAAATTTAATAAGTTTTGTTCTCGTTTAGATTTTATCAAAAAGAGGCGTTCTGCTGTAAGTCTACCAATAAGATTACCTATCTGAGTAGTCTTATAAACCTCTTGTAAATCAATATAAGTAATACTCAAAATGGTCGTTTCTGTAAGTGCCTGCAATTGATAAGCAGAAGGTGTCTGTGTTAAAAAGGAATCATAAGCACTTATAAACTGGTTTTTAAAACTAAAACCAAACGTGATTTCTTTTTCTGGATTCTCTTTAGGAAGAAATAAACGTACCACACCAGATTCGATGAAAGAAATATGATTTTCTATTTCATTGGCTTTTAAAAAAACGGTCTTCTTTGTAATAATTCGACGCTGCAATTTTGAGGTGAAAAACTCCCAATCTAAGCTAGATATATCCGCTATTCGATCTAAATAATCTTTTATCTGTTGCAAACCCTTTATTTATAGTGATTGAATGTGTAAAGTTAATGGATTCATTTATCTAAATAAAGAATAACAAACTTAAATTAATAGTTCGCTCTTCATAAAACAGTTGTTGACCAGACTTTATATGTATTTTTTTGGATAATCTGTAACAAAAGATATATTTGTACTACTTATAAGAAAATCAACAAGAGAATTGACTAGCCAACTAGAAAAACAATTTGTAACACAACTAGACGAAAACCAAAACATTATTCATAAAGTGTGTCGTGTATATACCAATAACGCAGATGCGCATAAGGATTTGTTTCAAGAGGTTACAATACAACTATGGAAAGCATATCCTAAGTTTAGAGGTGATTCTAAATTTAGTACTTGGATGTATCGTGTTGCTTTAAATACAGCAATTACAATATATAGAAAATCAAAACGTCAAATACAAACAAGTGATATTTCTGATTTTCATTATCGATTGGAAAGTAGCGATTATGATGCTACAATGGATGATCAAATGAAACTACTGTATAAAGCAATTCACCAATTAAGTGACGTTGAAAAAGCATTAATTCTACTATATTTAGAAGACAAACCATACAAAGAAATTGCTGAAACAATGGGTCTTACAGAGGTAAATGCGCGTGTAAAAGTAAATAGAATAAAAGGGAAACTAAAAACAATATTAAATCCGTAATCATGGATGAATTAGACAAATTAAAAACCACTTGGAAATCGCAAGATTATTCCAAACACAAAGTATCAACTTCTGATATTTACAAAATGCTACATGCAAAATCATCATCCTATGTAAAATGGATATTTTATATAAGTATTATAGAATTTTTAATTGTAATACTCTTAAATATATTTGTTGATAATGATAAATACTTGAGTATCTATAATGAAATGGGAATGAAGACAGCACTCATAGTAATGACTGTTATCTCTTATGTTATTATGATTGTTTTCATGGTATTATTTTATATAAATTATAAAAAGATTAGAGTAGATAGTAATGCTAAAACATTAATGGATCGAATTCTAAAGACTCGTAAAACAGTAAAAAACTATATCTATTTTAATGTTAGTTTTATGTTGTTTAGTATGATTGTGATGTTTTACGGAATTTTTTCAAGTACTCAAAACACTAATGCCTATAAAAAATTAAGTAATATTCCTGAAGAATTTTCAACGAATTTACTAATTATAACTATTTTAGTTACTATGCTAATTATGATAGGTGTTATATTAATTTTTTACAGACTTATCTATGGAATCCTTTTAAGGAGGTTAAAGAAAAATTACAAAGAATTACAGCAGTTAGAGAACTAAATCTTATCTTTGCAAACTCAATTTAAAAGATAGAAAATGAATAACGGAATCTACGCAAAATTTAACACTACAAAAGGTGATATTTTAGTAAATCTTGAGTTTGAAAAAACTCCTGGAACAGTTGGTAACTTTGTTGCACTTGCAGAAGGAAACCTTGAAAATGAAGTGAAACCACAAGGAACACCATATTATAACGGATTAAAATTTCATAGAGTTATTCCAGATTTTATGATTCAAGGAGGATGTCCTCAAGGAACTGGAACAGGAAATCCTGGATATAAATTTGATGACGAGTTTCATCCAGATTTAAAACATGACAAACCTGGAATGTTGGCAATGGCTAACTCTGGTCCTGCTACTAACGGAAGCCAATTTTACATCACTCACGTTGAAACTTCTTGGTTAGACAATAAGCATACAGTTTTTGGAAATGTTGTTGAAGGTCAGGAGATTGTAGATACAATTGCTCAAGGAGATACTTTAGAATCAATAGAAATTGTAAGAATTGGTGATGCAGCTGAAAAATTTAATGCTATTGAAGCATTTAGAACTTTTGAAGGATCTAGAGAAAAAAGAGTAGCAGACGCTATAAAAGCACAAGATGAAATATTAGACAAAGAATCTGCTGGATTTGATAAAACTGAAAGCGGATTGCGTTATAAAGTCCTTCAAAGCGGAAGTGGAAAACAAGCAACAAAAGGTGCAATGGTTTCTGTACACTACAAAGGGCAATTATTAGACGGAACCGTATTTGATAGTTCATACAAAAGAAAACAACCAATCGATTTTAATGTTGGTATTGGCCAAGTTATTTCTGGTTGGGATGAAGGGATTCAACTTTTAAAAGTTGGAGATAAAGCACGTTTTGTGATTCCGTCAGAATTAGCATACGGAAGTCAAGGTGCTGGAGGCGTTATTCCTCCTGATGCTCCATTAATTTTTGATGTTGAATTGATGGATGTTAAATAGATAACATTCTGTAACAAAAAACTATTTAAAACGTCTCATTATTATAAGGGGCGTTTTTTTATGCCTAATTTTTTAGTAAATTTGAATTATTAATAACTATAAAATGAAAACTAACCATTTTTTATTACTGATTTTAACAACACTTATTATTAGTTGTTCAAAAAGTACAATCACTCCAGAATTTATTAAACAAGCAGAAGGTAGATATCTCTATAATCCAGATGAAACGATTGAAGTATACTTTGAAAATAATGAATTGTTTATGAAATGGAGAGGTGCAGAAAAAATAACACCAATGAGTCTTGGCAATAATGTGTTTTTTATAAAAGAAATGAATGAGAAAGTTCAATTTCAAACAAATCCTGATAATAAAACACAGTATTTGTGCTTGATTCCAAAAGACAAAAATAATTCCATTAAATATGATTTTAGGAAATTAAAGAGTGATGAAGATGTACCTAGTGTTTATCTAAAAAACAAAGAATACAACAAGGCACTTGAAGGATACTTAGCAATAAAAGAAAAAGATACCGCTAACTTATACACTAAAGAGTCAAATTTCAACTCTTTGGGGTACAGGGAATTGGGAGAAAAAAATTATACAGATGCCATCGAAATATTTAAACTAAATACTGCTTTATATCCAGAAAGTGATAACGTATATGATAGTCTTGCTGATGCCTATAAAAAAAGTGGTGATACTATAAAAGCTGTTGAAAACTATAAAAAATCAATTGCAATCGATTCTGGAAATAGACGTGCAAAAGAATTTGTTGCAAAATATGATAAGTAAATGCTAGAAAAACTAAAATATCCTATTGGAAAACTTGAAATTCCTGAAAATATTGACGAAGAAAATATTCAAAATTGGATTTCAATTATAGAAAATCATCCAAAAAAACTATCAAAACTTGTTCAGAATTTAGATGTCAATCAGTTAGATACTCAATACAGACCAGAAGGCTGGACAATTCGTCAAGTTATTCATCATTTATCAGACAGCCATCATAATAGTTATACACGATTTAAATGGACATTAACTGAAGACAAGCCCATAATTAAAACATATTACGAAGAACGTTGGGCCGAATTGTTTGATGGGAAAACTGCACCTATCAATTTGTCTTTAAACAATTTAACAGCATTACATGCAAAATGGGTGTATCTTTTAAAAGGATTGTCAAATAAAGATTTAGATAAAACTTTTATTCATCCTGACGGAAATGAAGAGGTAACATTAAAAGAAAATATTGGTATTTACGCTTGGCATTGTGAACATCATTATGAGCATATTAATCAATTACTTATACGAAAAAACTGGAAATAATGATACGGAATTTTCATACTGATGATATTGAACAATTAGTAGAAATCTACAATTATTATATCGAAAATACTGTTGTAACTTTTGATAGAGTTCCTTTTACTATTGATGATTTTGAGCAAAAAATAAAACCAATTTATAAAAAGTATCCTTTTCTAGTTTTTGAAGAAAACAACAAAATTTTAGGCTATGCATACGGTAGTTCGTGGCGCCCAAAACCATCCTATATATTTACAGCAGAAAGCACTATTTATTTAAAAAACAACACTTTAGGAAAAGGAATCGGAACTAAATTATATGTAGAGTTACTAGAACAATTAAAACTTCATAAATTTCATACAATAATTGGAGGTCTTACATTACCAAATGATGCAAGCATCAAATTACATGAAAATTTAGGTTTTATAAAAGTTGCACATTTTAAAGAAGTAGGTAGAAAATTTGAGCAATGGTTAGATGTTGGATTTTGGCAACTAAAATTCTAAAAACTATATTTTCCACTTAATTCCACAACCAATACTTGGCTTTTGCACTCTTCTATTTTCGATATTACCCAAATAACAATCCAATGCATTTCTCATATCTTCACCAGTAACTTCTAGGCCATTTCCTGGACGCGAATCATCTAATTGCCCTCGATAAACTAGTTTTAAATCTTTATCAAAAGCAAAACAATCTGGAGTACAAGCTGCATCATACGCTTTTGCAACTCCCTGAGATTCATCATACAAATATGGAAATGGATAATTTTGATCTTTTGCCAATTCTGTCATTAATTTTGGAGCATCTTGAGGATAGTTTTCTACATCATTTGACGAAATTGCTATAAAATTAATTCCTTTTTCTTTATAATCAGTAGCCAATCTTACCAATTCATTATTCACATGAATTACAAACGGACAGTGATTACAGATAAATAAAATAACAGTTCCATTTATACCTTTTAATTTCTGTAGTTCTCTGTTTTTTCCAGAAACAGTATCAAAAAGTTTAAAATCTGGAGCAATTGTTCCTAAAGGAATCATATTTGAAAGTGTTCTCGCCATTCTATATTTTATTTTGTAATTTTATAACTTCAAAAATAGTAAATAATAACACATGAACCGAGCAAGTTATAATCATCATGGAACAAAAAAAATGATGGTTTGCGAACACATGTGACAGTTAAAACAATAAATAAAAACACATGAGAACAGTAAACCAATGGTTTGATGAATACGCAGTTAGTCATCAAAATGAAACGAATCAATTGATACATTACATATGCGTTCCAGCAATATTTTTTAGCCTTGTTGGCTTACTAATGTCAATACCTACAACATTTCTTACCAATCTAATTGGTTTAAATAATCCATATATAGAAAATTGGGCAACTATTGCATTGATTTTTGCATTGGTTTTTTATCTACGCCTTTCCTTTGGTATATTTTTTAAAATGCTAATATTTTCGGCAATATGTATCGTTTTAAATCGTTTTTTAGGTCAGTACTTGCCATTATTTTATACGTCATTAGCAATTTTTGTGGTTGCATGGATTGCACAATTTTATGGGCATAAAGTTGAAGGTAAAAAACCTTCGTTTTTTAAAGATATGCAGTTCTTACTAATTGGTCCTGTATGGATAATCAAAAAGTTACTATCATAATAAATAATTTTCAACTTTGAAAAAGAGCCTAAGTCTCATTCTATTCTTTACATTGTATAGTTTTTTGTATGCACAAGAAAGTAGCAAGTTTTTAAATATCCAAAATCTTGATATTAATAC
>CALIIP010000149.1 GCA_938018045.1 uncultured Flavobacteriaceae bacterium | reverse complement strand
CAATAACACCAATTGATCGGTTGGTTGTAATTGTTTTAAAATCAATTCTCCTTCTTTTTCTTTTTGCTGATTTTCAGATAAATTCTTAGCATTCTTTATGTCAGGAATGATTGAAATCTCAAATTTTACATAGTGCTTAAGTCTATTTTGATAGGTTTCTATTAACTGCTGTAGATTCTTATCATCTGTTTTACCGATTGCAAGGAGTTTTATTTTCATAGTTATTTGCTTTTGTCACTTCGAGTGATTTTCGATTTTAAGAGAAAATTGTATCGAGAAGTCTCATTAAATCTTATTCTCGATACAAATTTATTCGTTTTTAACTCATAAATTCACTCGAATTGACAAAAAGTTGAAAATCATTGTTATTTTTACATCAGAATAAAAAAAGATATGATAAGTAAAGGACAATTTCAAAAAGAATTAGAGTATATAATTTCAAATGCTATTAGAGAAGATGTTGGAGATGGTGATCACAGTTCGTTGGCATGTATTCCAATTTCTGCAACAGGAAAAGCAAAATTATTGGTAAAAGACGAAGGTGTAATTGCAGGAGTCGAGTTTGCTAAAATGATTTTTGAATATGTAGATAAAGATTTAGAAGTAGAAACGTTGATCAATGATGGTGAATTGGTAAAATATGGCGACATCGTTTTTTATGTAACAGGAAGTTCACAATCTATATTAAAAGCAGAGCGTTTAGTATTGAATTCTATGCAGCGAATGAGTGCTATAGCAACAAAAACGCGTTCGTTTATGGATCTGCTTGAAGGAACGAAAACGAAAGTCTTAGATACACGTAAGACAACTCCTGGAGTTCGTGCTTTCGAAAAATGGGCAGTTAAAATTGGTGGAGGAACAAACCATCGCTTTGCGTTGTATGATATGATTATGTTGAAAGACAATCACATAGATTTTGCTGGCGGAATTACAAAAGCGATTAACAAAACACAACAATATTTAAAAGACACAAAACGTGATTTAAAAATTATTGTTGAAGCACGAAGTTTATCAGAAATTGAAGAGATATTAAAATCAGACGGAATTTATCGTATATTAATTGATAATTTCAATTACGAAGATACTCGAAAAGCAGTTGCTTTAATCGGTGATACATGTTTGACAGAATCAAGTGGAGGAATTAACGAAAATACCATTAGAAAATATGCTGATTGTGGCGTAGATTATATTTCGTCAGGAGCATTAACACATTCCGTTTATAATATGGATTTGAGTTTAAAGGCAGTTTAATGACCAAACCAATAGAAGAGAAATTATTAAAAGTTCCAATATTAAATATATTGGTAAAGATTGGAAAGAAGATAAAAGTTCCTGGTTTGCAAGGAATGTCTCTTTACGACTTGTTAGAGATGTATTTTTTAGGAATCATCAAAGGCGCATTAACTTCAAGAGCAGGAGCAATTGCTTTTAGTTTTTTCATGGCATTATTCCCTTTTCTATTATTTATTTTAACACTTATTCCGTTTGTACCGATAGAAGGTTTTCAAGCGGATTTTTTAACAGCATTAGACCAGATACTGCCACCAACAACTTCAGAATCAGTCGGCTCGGTAGTAGATGATATTGTTAATAATCGTTATAGTGGTTTATTATCTTTTGGGGTATTAACTTCTATCTTTTTAATGACCAATGGTGTAAATGCCATTTTTGGAGGTTTTGAATACTCATATCATGTTAAGGTAACTCGTAATATGTTTCGACAGTTTATGGTTGCTTTAGGTGTGTCAATTGTCTTGTCTATATTGTTATTGGTTACGGTTGCCATAACAATTTATTTTGCAATCGGTATTGAAAATTTAAAGGCAAATGGTTGGGTAAGTGATGATGTCTTTTGGATTAGAGTTGGTCGAATTGCTTTTTTTATATTGATGATATACACATCTGTATCAATTCTTTATAATTATGGAGTGAAAGATTTGAAGCAGCGTTCATTTTTTACTTCAGGTGCAATTTTGACAACACTTTTAACTATATTAATGTTTTATTTATTCGGAATATACGTTGAAAAATTTGCACAGTATAACAAATTATATGGCTCTATTGGAACATTATTGATTATGATGCTTTTTGTATGGTTAAATTCTGTAATATTATTGCTTGGTTTTGAATTAAATGCTTCTATGAACAGGCTTCGATTAAAACATAAAATTGAAAAAAAATGAACCGAGCAAGTTATTTTTTTTCTTGCTTAACGTAATGGTTTATGGCGAGCATATATGACCATTAAAAAACATTAAATATTAGTATATGAAGGTAATTGCAATG
The DNA here is from genome assembly GCA_938018045.1 of uncultured Flavobacteriaceae bacterium. Classification (GTDB taxonomy): domain Bacteria; phylum Bacteroidota; class Bacteroidia; order Flavobacteriales; family Flavobacteriaceae; genus Urechidicola. The sequence goes on along the minus strand of CALIIP010000149.1, from coordinate 1,980 downwards.
ATTCCTGCAAGATTAGAAGCGACACGTTTTCCACGTAAGTTATTACAAGATTTAGGAGGAAGATCAGTAATTTTAAGAACCTACGAAGCAACAAAAAACACAAACCTTTTTGATGAAGTATATGTTGTGACGGATAGTCAAATTATTTTTGATGAAATTTCTCAAAACGGAGGAAAAGCTATAATGAGTAAAGAGACTCACGAGTCTGGAAGTGATAGAATTGCTGAAGCAGTTAGAGATATTGATACAGATATTGTAGTGAATGTTCAAGGGGATGAACCTTTTCAAGATGAGCAATCGTTAAGAAGTTTATTATCTGCTTTTGTAGATGACCGAGAAGAAAAAATTGATGTTGCTTCATTAATGTTTTCTATTACCGATTCTGATGAAATCAATAACCCTAACAATGTTAAAGTTGTTACAGATATAAATGATTTTGCAATGTATTTTAGTCGTGCGCCAATTCCATTTACAAGAGAAGAAAATATTGCAACACACTACAAGCATATCGGAATATATGCTTTTAAAAAAGATGCTTTGTTGCGATTTACCGAATTGGAAATGACAGATTTAGAACGAACAGAAAAGTTAGAAAACCTTCGTTTTTTAGCATACGGAATGAATGTGAAGATGGTAAAAACTACACATCAGCCAATAGGAATTGATACTCCTGAAGATTTAGAAAAAGCAAGAAAGATGTTGAGTTTAGGTAACTAGCGAAAAGGGATAGGCGAAAAGGTAAAGTGTAAAAGTAAAATATGTAGTCACTACGAAATCCGATTTTTCGGAATGTGGCAGTCTAAACATTAATAATGAGATTGCTTCATGGAACTTGTATTGAGCGCAGTCGAAATGTTCGCAATGGCGAGTAAATTAACTTATAATTCGTAATTTAAAATTCATAATTATTTAAAAAATGAGCCCAGAAACAATATTTAGCATCCTTGTAGGAATAGGACTAGCAGCATCTGTAGGATTTCGAATTTTCGTTCCACTTTTTGCATTAAGTCTTGCAGCATATTACAATGTGATTCCGTTAAACGAATCTTGGGCTTGGGTTGGTAGTAAAACTGCAATTATTACTCTTGGAGTTGCTACTGTCGTAGAAATTTTGGCTTATTTTATTCCTTGGTTAGATAACTTGTTAGATTCTGTAGCAATTCCGTTAGCAGCAATTGCAGGAACAGCTGTAATGGTTTCAACCGTTGCAGGTTTAGATCCTGTAATGACTTGGTCATTGGCAATTATTGCTGGAGGTGGAACAGCAGCTGCAGTTCAAACGTCATCTGCAGCAACACGGTTAACGTCAACAGCAACAACTGGCGGAATCGCAAATCCAATTTTAGCAACTGTAGAAACAGGAACTTCTGTTGTCATGTCTATACTCGCTATTTTTGTACCAATTATTGCCATTATTTTTGTAATACTTTTACTTTGGATGATTTTTAAGGTGTACAAAAAGTTTAAGAAGAAAAAAGTCGAAGTGTAATTCGCTATAATTAGCATTTTTTTTTCGGATATTTGCATCTTATTATTTTAATCAATGTCACAAAAACCAAGCATACCAAAAGGAACACGAGATTTTTCTCCTACCGAAGTTGCACAACGTAACTACATTTTCGATGTTATAAAGTCTTCTTTTGAAAACTTTGGATTTCAACCAATTGAAACTCCGAGTTTTGAAAATTCTTCTACATTGATGGGGAAATATGGTGATGAAGGTGATCGATTGATTTTTAAAATATTGAATTCCGGAGATTATTTGAGAAAAGCAGATGTACAATTATTAGCAGATAAAAACAGTACAAAACTTACTTCTCAAATATCTGAAAAAGCACTGCGTTACGATTTAACCGTGCCTTTTGCAAGATATGTTGCACAACACCAAAACGATATAGATTTTCCTTTCAAACGTTATCAAATACAACCAGTTTGGAGAGCAGATAGACCGCAAAAAGGTCGTTTTAGAGAATTTTATCA
>CALIIP010000148.1 GCA_938018045.1 uncultured Flavobacteriaceae bacterium | reverse complement strand
AATTTTGATTATAAGTATAAGTTCGTAAATAACAACCCAAACAAAAGTGTTTCCTATTTCGGACAAGCAATTTACTCAAAATATGAAATTATAAATTCTGGCTCTTTAGATTTTAATAGCGTTGCCAATAACGCAATTTTTGTGGATCTTGTTAAAAATAAAGATACTATTAGAGTATATAATGTGCATCTAGAATCTCAAAAAATTCAGTTAGACAAGGAGAATTTTGGGGAAAAAGACTCTGAGAAACTACTGAAACGCATGCAAACAACGTTTAAACTTCAAGCAGAACAAGCAGAAAAATTAGTTGCACACGAAAAAACAAGTAATTATAAAACTATAATTTGTGGTGATTTTAACAATACTGCTTTTTCATGGGCTTATCACAAGTTAAAAGGAAATAAAAATGATACTTTTGTTGAAGCAGGAAAAGGTTTTGGGAAATCTTATGATTATTTTTTTCCTGCTCGAATTGATTTTATACTATCAGACGCAAAGATAGAAGTTAATAATTTTAAAACATATAGCATAAAATATTCAGATCATTTTCCAATTATGGCTCGTTTAAAAATTAATTGATACATTAGCAAAATTATAAACAATAAATTTTAAGAAAAAAATATTTCCCCCAAAACAATAATATCAACTTAAACTAGACTATAATTTTATAGCTTTTTTTACGTTGTAAGAATAATTAAATTATGGGGATTTAATAATATTTAAAATATTATGACCAAAATCAACCCTTTTTGTTTATTTATTCTTTTCTTTTTTGCGCAAAATGTTTTTGCTCAAAACACTCCGCCAACATTAACAAATGATGTTAATACTACTGCCATAAATACACCTTTAACAGTAGTTGCACCAGGAATTTTAGTAAATGATGTAGATGCTGATGGTGACACAATATTTATCACACAATTCACAATTAATGGCACCATTTATTTAGTTGGAGAAACTGCTATTCTACCAGAAGGTTCAATTACTATAAATGCAGATGGTAGTTACGTTTTTGTACCATCACCAACTTTTATGGGAGTATTTCCAACAATTACTTACGAAGTTTCTGATGGAATTGACCTTAGTACAACAACATTAATTTTAACGATAAGTGAACCTACAGATCTAATAAATATTTCAAATCATTCAACGTGTAATCAAGGATACACTCCTGATGGAGAGTATAATGTGCAGTATAGCATAAGAATATCAAATAATAGTAATGCTGTAAATTATAATCCTGCAAGTTTGATTTCAAATATTAATTTAACTGATAATTTGCAAAACACGTTTGGTAATGGATGTGCAACTCTAATTGATCAAATATCTATACAGACTAGTCTTACAAATGATATAACAGGAACTCCTTATCCACAAGATTGGGATATAAATTCTTTAAACCCAAATTTTGAAAATTTAACCTCATCTACTTTTTTTAATGCAAGTGATATAGCAACAAATATTTTATACCCAAGACAGTCAATAACAATTTCTTTTTGTGTAACCGTTGATCCTTTCTGTAACGGGAGACCAAACCCAACACCTTCAGGTTCAGGAATTGATTTTGAAAACACTATTAATGTAACTTCATCTAATGGAAATGAAGTAAACAACCTTTTAATTTCAGATTTTCATACTACAGAAACTTTAGTAGCCGCAGGATTGTTTATCCCAAATCCTGACCCTTTAGTAAATTTTGACGGTACTTATGATTATACAAATACAATCGTAATTACAAATGAAGGCTCTGTAACAGCAAATGGTGTAAATTATAATATGGGTTTAGGTAACTTTCTAAATAACGGAGTTGTTTTCACTAGTATCGTAATAACACAAACAGCTGGAAATCCAGTAACGATTGATACTTCTTATGATGGTGATACTAATACAAAAATACTGATGCCTAATCAATCTTTAGGTGCAGGAGAAACCATTGTTTTTGAAATTTTTTATATAGTTGGTGTGATTTCTTCTCAAAGTAGAAACTTCTTTTCACAACTTAGTTTAAGCATGACTCAAGGGGCTCTTGATGGTTATAATGAAGACACTCCAAATCAAAGGCGAACTTTTTCTTTTGTTACTTGGAGTGATGGACTTGGTGACCATTTAGATAGGTATTATTCATTAGCAAGTGCAGCATCAGTCCCAACATCAATAGATCAATGTAATTGCTCGTCATTGTTTATGAGGTTTTTGTTTGATTCTTCATTAACTACATTAAAAACTATTACCGCAACTGAACCTGAACCTAATGGAATTTTAGAGCATGAACAAGTTACCTTTCAATTAGAAATAACAAATACAAGTACTGCTGTACAAATAGGGAATTTGCAAATACAAGACAACCTAAACAATATTTGTAGCGGAAATATACTTTCTGTAAGTAATCTCAATATTGTTAGTTCTACTGCTGTTAGTAATCCTATTTTAAACACTTCGTATAATGGTACAACAGACATTAACCTTTTTAATGGCACTTCTGGTATTTTAGAACCAGATCAAAATATAGTAGTTGAATTTACAGCAATTTTTAATGAAGATTGTATTGGGCTTAATACTGCAACTTTTACAGGTAGTGACCCACTAAACGATACTATTTCTTCGGAAGGTATTGTTCCTGTTTCAACTTTTACAGATAGTGATAATGATGGAATTAGTAATATTGATGATATTGATGATGATAATGATACGATTCCTGACATTATAGAATTTGGCGGCTTAAACCCTTTAGGTGATGATGACAATGATCTTATTCCAAATTATAGAGACCTTAATTTTGGTTCTGACGCTAACAATGATGGAATTGTAGATCTTTTTGATTTTGATTTTGATGGTATTCCAAATCATTTTGATTTAGATAGTGATAATGACGGAATCCTTGATATAGTTGAAGCTGGAAATACAAATTTAGACACTGACAATAATGGCCTTACAGACAATATTGTAGGGAATAATGGTTTAGATAATACTGTTGAAAACAATGATTTATTTACAGCCGTTATTAATTATACAATTCCAAATACAGATACTATTGGAAACGATAATTACTTAGATATAGATTCTGATGCAGACGGAATTGTAGATAATATTGAAGGCCAACCAACTGATAATTATATTGCTCCAGACGGAACAATTGATTCAAACGGAATAGACACAGCATATACTAACGGAATTACTCCAGTTGATACTGATGGTGATACTATATTTGACTACGTCGACACAAACTCCGATGATGATGTGAGAGATGATTTTATTGAAGGTTGGGATTTTAATAATGATGGTACACCTGAAACAATAGCATCTAATAATGATGCAGATAATGATGGTTTAGATGATGCATATGACAATAATGACTCACAAACAAATCCAACTAATAGTCAAGTACCAACAAGTTTTCCAAATGTTGATAATACAGACACATCAGAAAGAGATTGGAGAGAGATAATAGCGATTCTTGTACATATTGATAATGTCTCAGTAATAGAAGGAGGAGATTTAATCTTTACAATTTCTCTAACCACAATGAATGATAATACAATTTTAGTTCCAAGTGCAACTCCAGTAATAATTGATCTTTTCACTTCTGATGGGACAAGTACTGCAACACTATATGATATTGCTATTGCACCATTTGATTACAATCAAGTATTAACAACTCAAATTATTATTCCACCATTTACTACAACAGCTACACTAACAGTTAACACATTAGATGATATCATTTATGAACTCGACGAATTATTAACGCTCAACGGAACAATCACATCAAACAATACTATAAATACAACTGCTGAAGGAATCGGTACAATTATAGATAATGAACTTCCTCCAACAATAACAATGAATGATAGTCGTGAAGATGAAGGGATTGATTTAGTTCATACGATAGTAATGAGTCATCCAAGTTCAACACCTGTTAACATATCTGTTAGAACATCAGATATGATTGCAATAAGTCCTGAAGATTATTCATCTTATATAAATATACTTACAATTGATGGGACTACTGATCCAGCAAATGTAAATACACAAATAGCATTTAATATAACAACCAATATTGATGATCTTAACGAACCTGACGAGGAACCTCTTGCTGTTGTTGGCCAAGTTACAAGTAATAATGTAGGACTTCAAGATTTAGATAAAACTGGAACTATTTTAGATTTAAATCCTGATCCAACTATTATTATCAATAATCCTATTGTTGTAGAAGGAAACACATTGATTTTTACACTTAATATGATTGATGGTGACACAGATTTACCTATGCAAAACTATGCAGCAATAAACTTTGATATAAATACTGATAATATTACTGCAGTTTCACCAAATGATTATACTAGTTTAACTACAACAGTTGTTATCCCTCCATTAACAGAATCTATTTCTCTAGACGTTTTTACTATTGATGATAATTTAAATGAAGATACAGAAACAATGTCTTTAATAGCAACTGTTACATCAGCAAATATTGCAAACCCATCACCAATAATTGAAGGAATTGGAACTATTAAAGATAACGATATTCCTAATCTATTTTCTCCAAATGATGATGGAACAAGCGACACTTTTGCAATCTCTGGAATGCAAGACTTTCCTGATTTTACGCTGATAATTTTTGATCGTTGGGGAAGTGAAGTTCATAACTACAGTAACAAAGGAAACTTAAGTCCAGAATGGTGGGACGGAACTTATAAAAATAAACCTGTTCCAGAAGGTGTTTATTTTTACACATTAGATTTTAATGATGGTATTACAAAACCACAAACTAACTTTATAGAATTAATTAGATAAATGACACAAAAGACCCCAATTTTTAGTGTATTAATTTTCTTGTTCAGTTTGACAATCTATGCACAACAAACTCCACATTATACTCAGTATATGTATAATATGCAAACGATAAATCCAGCGTATGTAGGTGTAACATCAGATTTAAGCATCAACTTATTGGCAAGGTCTCAATGGGTTGGTGTAGAAGGCGCTCCAAAAACAACTACTTTCTCTTTAAACGGAAGAGCTTTTGGTGGTCTTGGTTTAGGCTTTTCAGTTATCAATGATAAAATAGGTTTAGCAGAAATCACAAATACAAATATTGATGTATCATATACTGTAGTGCTTTCTGATCGAAATCGACTATCTCTTGGTTTAAAAGGAGGTGCTTCATTTTTTAATAATAATTTAGCAGAAGGTATCACTCCAGACAACGAAATAAACGCCTCTACAAGCGGAAGTCATATGAATGTTGGTGTTGGTGCATTTTTTTACAATGAACGTTTTTACGTTGGCTTATCAATGCCATATTTATTAAAAACATCTCAATTTAGATTAGACAATTCAGATGATGTTACAGGATTGTCAGATAACATAAATATCTTTACCACTGCAGGAGTTGTTTTTGAAGTAAACGACAATCTAAAAATAAGACCTTCGACTTTGATAAAATATGCACCAAACTTACCTTTATCGATAGATTTTAATACAAATATCTTATTTAAAAATAAAATTGAACTAGGATTATCTTACCGCTATCATGACTCTGCAAGTGCTATGCTTTCTGTTGTTTTAAATAAAAATTTTAGAATTGGTTATGCATATGACAAAACACTAACTGATTTAGGGACCAATTTAAGTACTCATGAAGTTATGCTTATGATTGATTTCAATTTTACAAAAAGAGGAAGGTGGCTAGATTCTCCATCTTGTTCTTTCTATGATTTACCAAGACCATAATCGCGTTCTACTTTACAAATACGGACTTTAAAATTTTCGTACCATTGCTCACGTCCTAAATTTCGTGCTTCGGTATGTTCTGTATTATTTTTCCACTTTTTGATAGATTCTAAATCTTCCCAATAAGAAACAGTAATTCCTAGTTCATTTCTAGCTGATTCTATACCAAGAAACCCTTCTTGTTCTGATGCCAACGCTACCATTTTATCTGACATTGAATTGTAGCCTTTGTCGTTTTCTGCCATTAATGATGTGAAAATTACAGCGTAATAAGGGGCTTCGGGAGTTTTTGCTATCATAATTTATCCTTCAGGTAAAGCCTTCCACTTTTTAATTATAGAAGAATAAAAGAATATAAATATGATTCCTAACCCAAATAAAATATAACTCAAGTTGAATCCAAAATTATCGAACAGTATGTAACACTCAGAATCATATCTGCTGCCATATACTTGATAGCAATTTTCTCTTTGATGCATTGATACAATACTAATTATCAATAAAATAAAGAGTGGAAACATAATAAGTGAAATGTTGAGGCAAATCGATGTAATTATCTTTTTAATTTTACTTCGAAATATCAAAGGAATGCTATAAATTAACAAACCAACAAACAGCAAAGTGTAAAGTGAGAAAAATTCAATTGTATTACCTCTAGCATCAAAAATAAATGTAAAAAGAGCTGTAAGCAATGCTACAAAAATTGCTAAAACACCAACACTAACTATTGTAAATAATAATGGTTTTAAACCAGATATTCTAAACATAAAAATTATTATAGAAAAGAAGAAGGTCAGCCAAATAAAAAAATGAATACTTTGGTAATACTTACTTGTTTTAATGTCTTGAATATTATCAAAAACTGTTTTTATGCTATAAGTATCAATATAAAAATCTGTAATATGTTCTTTGGTAAACTTTTCTTTAAGTGTTGGTTTTTGCTCTGGAGCAACATAATTATAATCAGTTTTTTTCTCACTACGTATAAAAGATTTAACTTCAAAAGATGTTGGATTGTAAATTAAATCAAACCATTTATCTGCTGAAATATTTTTTTCTATTTTATATTTATCAAAAATTGCAAAAACATCATTTAAGACGTTTTTAATTTCATTAAGATCGTTCCTGTTAAGTAATTCATATACATACTTGTTTCTGCTTTTTTTCCTTTCTAAATTTAACGAATTACCATCATTATAATTTTTAATATAACTATTTTGAAAATTATCATTTTCAGAAATATAAAAAGTATTTGAATAATTATAATATCTTGGTTTTGCAGTTGCTAAATAATTTGATACATCAACAACTGTATCCTTATAATAATAAGTTTCAATAGAATCTTTTCTGGTTTTAAAAACAAAATCCGCATAAGAATCACCAAAAGTATTATCACCTATCAATCTTTCTTTTGTATTAAGCGAATAAAATTGATAATCATTTTTTAACCAAGTTAAATATGATTTTGAGTAATTAATTCTACCTGATAATTGTTCACAATACAAATCAAAAAATGGTGCTGGATAATTCAAGTTTGAGACTGTATAATTATCAATATCTTTAGAGAAAAATACTGCTGCATTATTTGTTTTTATTATTTCTTCTGAAATAGTTTTATCTGGATAAGTCTTTGAAATATGAGATACAATTCCAAAAGTGTAAGTGATATAAAACGTTGTTGCACAAAGAATAATAATAAAATAATTTATAAACTGAAAAAACAGTTTCAGTTTTGATGTTGGATAAAAGTTTTTAAACGCGTTGTTTTTAAATAAATAAATTAGCCACACAACCAATAATAAAATTGATAAGATGACACTAAAGAAAACTACTCCATTTTTAAAGAAAATACCAATTGCACCTCGCTCCTGTAATGATTCAGGATTCGTTAAAGTTGTATATCCTAATACATAAAAAACAAGATGAATTATAAAGCTTATAGCAAGCATCCATACAATCTTTGTATTCCAAATTATTGGGTGTTTTTCAATTAAATATTGATTGACTTTATTAATATATTTTCTCATGTATTTATAATTATTTAAGAGGATACAAAAAATCTACGAGTCGAATTTGAAATATCGCGTATGTATGTTACTTCAATTTTATTTTTCCCTAATGCTTCTAAAACAGAAGAAAATGGTGTTTTGTTTTCAAAATGTGCAATGTAAATTCCACCGTTAAAAACTAATTTCTCTAATAATAATTCAGAAAAAACAGATTTAAGGGTTTCTCTTTTACAGTCACAATCAATTTCAACAACTAAGTGATTTTGATTTTTTTCTGTTTCAATAAAATCGTATTTATACTTCCCATCTTTTAAGAAAACAACCTTATCAGATACTTTTTCAACTTCATATAGTTGTTGAGAACTCAAGATTAATGCTATAGGGTTATTAATAGAATTACAAATAGATTTTAAATCTTCTAAAATTACTTGTTGAGCTAAAACATCTAAATTTGCCAAAGGTTCATCTAACAACAACAATTCTGGTTGTCTTAAAAGTGTACGTGCCAATTCAAAACGCATTTTATAACCTGACGATAATTCACTCCATTTCAAATCTTTATATTTCCAAAGCCCTAATCTTGCAATCATCATTAAAATTCGAGTTTCGTTTTCTTCTGGCAACAAACCATAATTAGACAAAACAAATTTTAAATTATCTTTTAAACTTCCATACCATTTTGCTGTTCTTTGAGGTATATAAACAAGTTTAGTCCTTAAATCATAATCATTTTTAATCTCTTTTTTAAAATTAAATTCTAGTTGCCCTTCATCAAAAAACAATTCTTTGGCTAGAACTCTTAGTAAAGTAGTTTTTCCATTTCCATTTTCTCCAACCAATCCATAAACTTCTCCTTTTTTAATCGCTAAAGAAACTGGACCTAATGAAAATTTATTTTTCCCATAACTTTTAACGAGATCTTTTACGCTAACAATTGGCTCAATATCAACATTCTCTTTTATAGGAATTAGTGCGATTTTATCTAAAATCTCTAGTGATTTATTTATAAGTTGATCTTCTTCAGTTGGAAATTTTTCTTTCCAGTCTGTTAAGGCAATCACTTCTCGATATATTCCTAAATCTTGTGTATCTATCGCACAATCCATTAATTTTCGATAACCTAAGATAATGTCTCTATTGCTAAGAAAATCTTTAACTTCTTTTATTCTTTTTTCAAACTCTAACATTCACCTCTATATTTTTTTTATATTAATTGTAATATATACTTATTCTCAGGAATACCTAAATCTTCACATATAATTGATTTCATAAATTTGAAATTTGTATTTTTAATTATCTTTTCAGAACCAATATTATCTGGTGAAACATATGCTATTAAAGATGGTAATTTAATTTTTTGTGCATATACAATTACACCATCCATAATTTCTGTTCCGTAACCATTACTCCAATATTTTTCTAAAAACCGGTAACCAATTTCATCATCATCTCCATCTTTTACAAATGCTACTGTGCCAACAAAAACACCATCAGACTTACGGTCAATCGCATAAATCCAAAAATCATTATTTGCCTTGTCATATTTTTCAATTACATCTTTTAAATCCTTTTTATTCTCTTCAAAAGTCATAGATTTTGCTCTCACAAAACGCATCACATTTCGATTTGATTGCATTTCATGAAAAGGCTCAAAATCAGTGAGCACTAATTTTCGTACAAAAAGGCGTTCGGTTTCAAAAATCATAATTTATATCGTAAATTTGCATCGATAAAAGTACAGTAATGAATTCACAAAAAAAAGTCGCTTTTTATACATTAGGTTGCAAACTGAATTTTTCAGAAACATCTACGATTGCTCGTAATTTTCAGAAAGATAATTTTGAACGTGTAGATTTTGAAGAAAAAGCAGACATTTATGTGATAAATACCTGTTCTGTAACAGATAATGCTGACAAACGATTTAAAACGATTGTAAAATCGGCTTTAAAAAAGAATGACGAAGCGTTTCTAATAGCAATTGGTTGTTATGCTCAATTGAAACCTGAAGAATTAGCAGCCGTTGATGGTGTAGATTTGGTTCTTGGAGCAACAGAAAAGTTTAAAGTTACAGATTATATAAACGATCTTTCTAAAAATGATTTAGGTGAAATTCATTCGTGCGAAATTGAAGATGCTGATTTTTATGTTGGCTCCTACTCTATTGGCGATCGAACGCGTGCTTTCCTTAAGGTACAAGATGGTTGTGACTATAAATGTACGTATTGTACAATTCCGCTAGCAAGAGGAATTTCACGAAGTGATACATTAGAAAACGTATTGCAAAATGCTAAAGAAATTTCTGAAAAAGGCATCAAAGAAATCGTTTTAACTGGTGTTAATATTGGCGATTATGGAAAGGGAGAATTTGGAAATAAAAAGCACGAGCATACGTTTTTTGAATTGGTAAAAGCATTGGATAAAGTTGATGGAATTCATCGTTTAAGAGTTTCTTCTATTGAGCCAAATTTATTAAAAAACGAAACCATAAAGTTTATTGCAAATTCTAATAGTTTTGTTCCTCATTTTCATATTCCGTTACAAAGTGGTAGCGATACATTGCTAAAGAAAATGAAGCGTCGTTATTTACGAAAAACATATGATGATAGAGTTGCGAAAATTAAAGAAGTAATGCCAAACGCATGTATTGGTGTTGATGTTATTGTTGGTTTTCCAGGAGAAACGGATGAATTATTCTTAGAAACTTATAACTACCTCAACGAATTAGACATCTCCTATTTACATGTATTCACGTATTCCGAAAGACCAAATACAGAAGCTTTTGATATGGATGAAGTTGTTCCTAAAAATGTACGTAGTAAACGCAGTAAAATGCTTAGAGGATTATCAGTAAAAAAGAGAAGAGCTTTTTATGAGAGTCAATTAGGAAATACGCTGACAGCTTTGTTTGAAGGCGAAAATAAAGAAGGTTTTATCTACGGATTTACAGAAAACTACGTGAAAGTAAAAACGCATTGGAATCCTAAATTGATAAACACTTTACACACTATAAAACTTACCGAGATTGATGATGATGGTTTGGTACGATTTGTGTTTGTAGAAACTGAAGTTACTATTTAAAATTACAAATCACATTGAGTAAAACACATATATATTGCGTTCCAGGATTATCAGCAAGTTCAAAAATATATGAATTTATTGACCTTCCAAAAGAAGACTTTGAAATTCATTTGTTGGATTGGCTAATACCAGAAAACATCAATGAAACGATTGAGCATTATGCAAAACGAATGTGTGAAACAATTACAGAAGAAAATGTCGTTTTAATGGGTGTTTCATTTGGAGGTGTTATGGTTCAAGAAATGAGTAAAATTGTTCATCCTAAAAAAATAATTTTAATTTCAAGCATCAAAAACAAAAGTGAATTACCAAAAAGGCTAAAACTTGCTAAATCCAGTAGAGCATATAAATTGTTTCCAGCAAAAAACATAAATAGTTTTGAAAACTTTATGGGTATTGTTTTCGGAAAAATGGCAAAAAAGCGAATTGAGCAATATAGAATTTACCTTTCTGTACGTGATCCTTTGTATCTAAAATGGTCTGTGTATAATGTTTTACATTGGCAACAAGAGAAAACACTACCAAACATTCTCCATATTCACGGTGATTCAGATCATATTTTCCCTTTTAAGCATATCAAAAATTGCGCTAATATAAAAAACGGAACGCATGTTATGGTGCTAAATAGAGCGAGAGAAATTAGTAAAATAATTGTTGAGAATATTAATAATTAGTTAAATTAACTTTTCAACTAAATAAAAACAATAGAAGTTAGTATATTTACTTCTACTACAAAAAACAAAAAAAGTTATGAATAGGCCTTTAAGATTTTTAGTGATTCTGAGTATTGTTTTAATATCAGGAATTATGATCAATGCAACACAAAATACTGATATTGAAGTAACCGAAGAAGTTGCTCCAAATGATAAAAACACAAGCGATTTATATGAAATTAAAGCCCTAAAAATTCCTGAAGGACTAAATTTTGCAGGCGAAAGAGTTCCTGTTGAAAAAAATGATAT
>CALIIP010000147.1 GCA_938018045.1 uncultured Flavobacteriaceae bacterium | reverse complement strand
GGAACTGTGATCATTAAAACAAAAATTACGGCTGCACCAAGACCTACTGCAGTTGAAACTTTTTTAGATACGGCAAGGTATGAACACATTCCTAAGAATACGGCAAATACCATGTTATCTATAAATACTGATTTGAAAAATAATTCTAAATGTTCCATATTTTTTTAGTTTTCAGTTCTCAGTCTTCAGTTGGCAGTTTTGACTGCATACTGTTGACTTTTAATACTGCTTACTTATTTAATCTTCTACTAGTGCTGGGTTTCTACTACGTTGTATCCAAATAATGATTCCAACTGTTATCAGTGCCATTGGCGCTAATAACATGAATCCGTTATTTTCATATCCATAGGCATAAACTCCTGTTTTGTCGATAGGGTTTCCTAATACTTCTATTCCTAATAATGTTCCTGAACCTAATAATTCTCTAAAAAATCCAACAATAATTAATATTAATGCATAACCAAAAGCATTACCAATACCATCTAGGAAAGATCGCCAAGGACCGTTTGCCAAAGCAAACGCTTCAAAACGTCCCATAATAATACAGTTGGTAATAATCAATCCTACGAATACAGAAAGTGTTTTACTTAGTTCATAAGCAAATGCTTTCAACACTAAATCAACAATAATTACCAATGTTGCAACAACTATTAATTGTACAATAATTCTAATTTTTGAAGGGATCATATTTCGCATTAATGATACGACTACATTTCCAACACCCATTACAAACAATACTGCAACAGACATTACTATTGACGCTTCTAATTCAGCCGTAATTGCTAATGCTGAACATATTCCCAATACTTGTATTGTTATTGGATTATCGTCTCCTAATGGATCTGTTATTAAGTTGCTATCTTTAAAAAATGCCATATTATTTCTTTTTTAAATTTAAAAAGTAAGATGAATATACTTTTAACTCTGAGTATATCATTGCTGATACTCCATCACCAGTAATTGTAGAACCGGCGATTGCATCTACTTCGTTGTCATATTTATCAACATTTACTGGATCTGCATTTGATTTTGAAACTGTAATTCCTGTAAATTTTTCAGAGGTATCTAACAAATTTTCTCCAATAAAGTCATCCATAAAAAAACGTTGATTGATATTTGCTCCCAAACCTGGAGTTTCAGCCGCATGATCAAAAAATGCTCCTTGAACAACCATATCTTGGTCAAGAGCAACATAACCCCAAATTGCATCCCATAATCCTTTTCCTCTTATCGGAATGATGTATGAAACCTTATTGTCTTTCACTCCAAGAAACAATGGTAATTGTCTTTTGTATGAAGGGTCTTTTGCACTTGCTTGTTCTTTTTTGATATCAATCAAGTATGCCTTATCATCAACTCTTACATCATTTCCTTGTATTACCAATTGTTTTACAATGTATTTGTTAAAAACCTCAGCTACTTTGTCTGTACCTATAAAAGCAACACTTTTGTCGTCGTTTTCATTTACTCCTAATGCATACAAAATGTTTTGTTGCTTTTCGAGTTGTTTATTTACATCAATTTTTGGTTTCAAAGCAGTTGCTAAATAGGCTAATATTGCGCCTACAACCAATACCATAATTATTGCAAATAGTATTGTATATGAATTTTTGTCTGTTCTTTTTTCCATCGTTATGCAGTTTTTGCTTTTAGACGTTTTGCTCTCATTTTTACATTTCCTTGAACCACATAATGGTCAATTGTTGGTGCAAATACGTTCATCAATAAGATTGCAAGCATTATTCCTTCAGGATATGCAGGATTAAAGACTCTAATTAATACTGCAATAAATCCTATTAAGAAACCATAAATCCATTTCCCTTTATTAGTTTGACTCGCAGTTACAGGATCTGTTGCCATATAAACAACACCAAATGCAAAACCACCAATCATTAAATGGTGCCAAAAAGTGGTGCTCATTAATCCATAAAATTTACTGCTTCCTGTTATCCATTCTGAATCTACTACAAAATTAAATATCAATCCCATAATCAATGCTCCAACAACTGCTGACAGCATAATTCTCCAACTTCCTATTTTTGAAAAAATCAAGAATATGGCTCCAATCAAAATTAATAGTGTTGATGTTTCACCTACCGATCCTGGAATAAAACCGTAAAATGCATTCCACAGTTCTTGAGTAGAATCCATCATTTCAGTACTATTTTGAGCAAGACTTCCTAGGATTGTTTCTCCAGAAATTACATCTGCAGATGCACCTTCTGCTATATCTTGTACACGAGGATCTGCACCATGAACCCAAACTTTATCTCCAGTCATCCAAGTTGGATATGCGAAGAATAAGAATGCACGAATTAATAGTGCTGGATTTAAGATATTCATTCCTGTACCTCCAAAGACTTCTTTTCCAAGAACAACTCCGAAAACAACAGCAACAGCCAACATCCATAGTGGAATATCAACAGGTACAATTAATGGAACTAACATTCCTGTAACCAAATATCCTTCTTCTACTTCATGTCCGTTCTTAACTGCAAAAATAAATTCTACAAAAAGTCCTACACCATAAGAAACAATTACCAATGGTAATATTTTCCATGCTCCAATACTCAAGTTATCTAAAGTCCAAAATTCTGGACTAAAAAATCCTCCAGAAACTTGGCTTATTTCTCCTATTGCAAAATGATGTTGGTATCCTGCATTAAACATTCCGAATATTAAACAAGGAATCAACGCCATAATAACGGTATTCATTGTTCTTTTTAAATCATCGGCTCCTTTAATATGTGTACCGTTGTGAGTTACCTCATTTGGCGCATATAAAAAAGTATGAAAAGCGTTAAAAAGCGGTAACCACTTTTTGTCTTTATTCTTTTCTTTAAAATTATGTAAATTCTGTTTTAATCCCATTTTACAGTTATTTAACCTATTTCTTTAAGCATTAAATCCAACCCTTTTCTTATTATTTCTTGATGAGGTTGTTTAGAAACACACACAAACTCTGTCAATGCAAAGTCTTCTGGTGCAACTTCGTACATTCCTAATGCTTCCATTTCATCTAAATCTTGATACATACATGCTTTTAGAATTTGCATTGGATAAATATCTAAAGGAAAAACCTCTTCATATTTTCCTGTCAAAACAAATGCTCTATGTTCACCATTTGTATTGGTGTTTAAATCATATTTTTTCTTTGGAGTTAACCAAGAAAATGTCAACGCACGTGATGTAGATAATTTATTAAAAATTGGTTTGTTCCAACCAAAAAATTCATAATCGTTTCCTTCTGGAATAATAGTTACAGTATTGTTGTAGTAACCTAAATAGCCGTCTGGTTTTACTTCACGACCAGAAAGAATATTTCCGCTAATAATTCTAAAATTATCACCTTCTACTCCTGCATCATAAACAATCGCTGCTATCTCTGTTCCAATTTTAGTTCTATAATACTTTGGATTTTTAACTGATGAACCTACAACAGCAACAATTCGTTCTGCATTAAATTTTCCAGTCAATAACAATTCTCCAATTATCACTAAATCTTGAGGTGTTATTGTCCAAACTGTTTCTCCCTTATTTACAGGATCTATCTTAGCGATTTGTGTTCCAACATTTCCTGAAGGATGCGGTCCTGAAACGGTGTGCAATGAAACTCCATTCAAACTTGCCAAAGGCGAATTTGAATCTACACCAACAGAAACATGAACAGTTCCGTCAGTTAGTTTTCCAAGCGCAGTAATTGCTGCTTGCATTTCAGCCTCTTTACCAGCCAATACAAAATCATAATCTGCAGTTAATGGTGCACTTGCATAACCTGAAATGAAAATCGCCTTTGGAGATTTTTCTGGATTTGCAATTACATCATAAGGACGTTGTTTTATAAACGACCAACAACCTGTTTTTAACAAGTGCTCTTTTACAGTAGCAGCATCAGAAGATAAATCAAATTTACCATTATCTTGGTATGATTGTTCTTTTGTTGCTTGGATTTTGATTGCTAAAATTTTTCTTTTTTCTCCACGAACTACTTCTATAACTTCACCGCTTACAGGCGAAACAAAATTCATTGCTTCAACTGCTTTGTTATGAAAAATTGGCTCTCCAGCTTTCACCTTTACGCCAACTTTTGCGATAATTTTTGGAATAACTCCATGAAAATCTACGGGTAATAATGTGTAAACATTACTAGCGACAGCTTTGGTAGTAATCTTCTCAGCTTCACCTTGCAACTTAATGTCTAACCCTTTTTTAATTTGAATGTCTTTTGACATATTTTAAATTTGAATTTAATATTCTTTTTAAAAGCAGTGCAAAATTAATGCTTTTTCAATTATTATTCTAAAATTTAGAG
>CALIIP010000146.1 GCA_938018045.1 uncultured Flavobacteriaceae bacterium | reverse complement strand
AATCAAGAAACTCAACTCACACAAACCTAATCTTAAGAAAAAGCAGTATTTTTATACAAATATTTTTAAAAGATACTATGAACTTTCAAGTCACTTCATTTAACAGAACAACCTTATCATATTTCTTAGAAAACCTAAGTTTAGAACAGTTGTTTACTATACCAAAAGGACATAAAAACAATATTATATGGAATATTGCGCATATCATGGTCACTGAGCAATTGCTAACCTACGGTTTGTCTGGACTTGATTTACCAATCGATAAGAAATTTGTAGAAATGTATGGCAAAGGCTCAACTCCTACAGGTGAAATTTCAAAAGATGAAGTAGAAGAAGTAAAAACACAATTAATTTCTGCTGTAAAACAAACAGAAATAGATTACAAAAATGGTGTGTTTAAGAATTTTAAAGAATATCCAACAAGTACAGGAATTACACTTAAAAATATAGATGATGCTTTGAGTTTTAATGCTTTTCATGAAGGCATTCATCTTGGCGTGATTCTATCACTCAAAAAAATAGTTTAACTATGGATTTTTATGCAATTGCAACCGTTTTAATCGTTTTATCAGCCATTTTCGGTTATATAAACGTCAAGTTTTTAAAATTACCAAACACAATTGGTTTGATGTTAATAACCATTGTTTTTACATTGGTAGTTTTAGGAATTGGTTATTTTGATCAAACACTTTTAGACAAAGAGAGAGAACTCATAGGAAGCATTAATTTCGGAGAACTCTTACTCGATGTGATGCTAAGTTTCTTACTGTTTGCTGGAGCATTACACACCAATTTTCAGCAATTAAAAATACAGCGAAAACCTATTTTAGCATTCGCGACTATAGGAACAATAACATCCACATTTTTGGTTGGTATTTTTGTTTTTTATGGCTTGCAACTCATGAACCTTAATGTAGATTTCATCTACTGTTTGTTATTCGGAGCGTTAATTTCGCCAACCGATCCAATAGCAGTTTTAGGAATCTTAAAAAAGGTTGGAGCACCTAAAAAATTGGAAACAAAAATTGTTGGAGAATCTTTATTTAATGACGGAGTTGGAGTTGTTATTTTTATTACTATTTTCGGAATTGCAAGTAAAGGAATGGAACATTTTTCTATTTGGCATACGATACAAGAATTTGTTCAAGAAGTTGGAGGAGGTTTATTACTTGGAGGAATTTTAGGATACTTAACCTATATTTTATTAAAATCTATAAATGACTATGACACAGAAGTAATCATCACAATTGCTGCTGTTATGGGTGGAACATTATTAGCACAAAAACTGCATATTTCTGCTCCATTAGCAATGGTTGTTGCTGGTTTAATAGTAGGTAATGATACAGTAAGGCAATCATCTATGAGTGAAGTTACAGAGCAGTATGTAGACAAATTTTGGGAATTGGTAGATGTACTCTTAAACACTATTTTATTCGTTATGATAGGAATGGAGATGTTAGTTTTAACTTTTGATGGAAAGTTTATTTTAGCAGGAGTTTTAGCAATTCCGGTAATATTATTTGCGAGATATTTATCACTTTTGATACCAATAAGGTTTTATAAAAACAAATTAGACTTCGTCAACAACACAAATGCATTGATGACTTGGGGAGGATTACGTGGCGGAATTTCTATAGCCTTAGCATTATCTCTAACTGATGCAATGCATAAAGATTTATTTTTAGTAATGACCTATACGGTTGTAGTGTTTTCTATTATTGGTCAAGGATTAACAGTAGGAAAATTAATTAAAAAATTAACTTAGAAAAAGTAATTTTATTAAAATTATAAGGCAAACAACAGGTGAAATTTAACACAAAAACAATTCACGGAGGTCAACAGCACGAACCAAGTACTGGAGCAGTAATGACTCCAATTTTTCAAACATCAACATATGTTCAGAAAAGCCCTGGAAAACATAAAGGATATGAATATTCAAGAGGAGAAAACCCAACAAGACATGCATTAGAAAAAGCCTTTGCAAGCATCGAAAACGGTACGCATGGTTTGGCTTTTGCTTCAGGTTTAGCCGCAACAGATTGTGTGCTGCGTTTGTTTAATTCTGGAGATCATATAATTGCTGGAGATGATATATATGGAGGTTCTTACAGAATGTTCACACAGTTATTTTCTAAATACGGATTGAAGTTTTCTTTTGTTGACATGAACAATACTGAGAATGTTGCAAATGCAATTACAGAAAGCACGAAATTAATTTGGCTAGAAACGCCTACAAACCCATTATTAAAAGTTGCTGATATAGCAGCGATTACAGCAATTGCTAAAGCAAATAATTTGTTGACCGCTGTAGACAATACATTTGCAACTCCTTATAATCAAAGACCTTTAGAAATGGGTGCCGATATTGTAATGCATTCTGCTACAAAATATCTTGGAGGACATTCAGATATTGTTATGGGAGCATTGATGGTAAAGGATGAAAAATTAGCAAAAGACTTACATTTTATTCAGTTTGCAGCAGGAGCAATAGCAGGACCAATGGATTGTTTTTTAGCGCTTAGAGGTATTAAAACTTTAGCATTGAGAGTTCAAAGGCATAATGAAAACGCACTAATAGTTGCAAATTTTTTAGACAAGCATCCAAAAGTAGAAACGGTTTATTATCCTGGATTAGAGAGTCATCCAAATCATAAAATCGCAAAAAATCAAATGAAAGGTTTTGGTGGAATGTTATCTTTTAGATTAAAGGATAAATCAAAAAAAGCGACATTTAAAATGTTAGAAAATTTTAATATTATTACATTAGCAGAATCGCTAGGAGGTGTTGAAAGTCTGGTAAATCATCCAGTAACAATGTCACACGCTTCTATTCCGGCAGCAGAACGCGAAAAAATAGGTGTTACAGATTCGTTAACTCGTTTGAGTGTTGGTGTAGAAGATGTAAATGATTTAATTGAAGATATAGAAAGTGCACTTAAATTAGTGTAACGATATAAAAAATAATTGAGAAAAGAGTGAATGAAAATTCGCTCTTTTTTAGTTTAAGTAATAAATATATCCTGCGTGAATAAACATATTCCAATCGTTAAAAAGGTTGTTTGCAGAAGGGTCAGTAGCATTTAAACCATCTATCCAATTTGAGAAATAATATTGCCATTTTGCTTCAACAAAAATATCAGAATATTCACCTAATTTTTTACGAGTTCCAACACCTGCTGTTATAGAAAAGGCAAAACCTTTATCATCATTTACAGTTCCAGGAATAGCCCATTTTTGGTATAAAATACTTTGGTCTGCTTGCCAATCTCCATCACCATAACTTGAATAAAGCGATGGGTCATAAAAAACACCAAGAACTCCCAAACTTACATAAGGAGAATATTTATTATCGGGATCTCTACGAGATCCAAAATCTGTAATATTTTTAAAATGATATTCTATTTGAGTCCCTAGATTTAACGTTCTCGATTTACCAGACATTGCACGTAATCTATCCGCTTGATCAGATGTTCGACTTTCATCAACATATTGACCAAAGTGATCTAAATCTGCACTCATGTAAGAAATTTCATTACGCAATCTAAAATGATCAACCCACCAACTCGCTTGTTGATTCCATCTATATCGGTAATCTACGAATGTTAAATAATGGATAATTCCAAACCCTACGCCTACGTTACCTCCAACATTACTTTTGAATAGAAAGCGCTCTCCATAATCTGTAGTGAAATGGGCAGATCCGCTCATAAAGCCAATTTCATGACTTGTATTACCGAACTTATGCCAATTTTGGGCAGAGGTTGTATTTGTAAATAAGAAAAGTACAAATATTGGGGTTAATATTTTTGCAATTTTTATCAATACTTAGTTTTACTATATGCCAAATGTAACAAAAACTATTTTATATACAACGTTATAAGGCTTTCTTTATTCTATTTTGAGGTTAAAAGGTTGGTTTTCTTCCCAATTAGCTTTTATTTCTAATGGATCTTTACTATAAATAACTTCTTCTGGTTTTAACCTTTTTAAAAAGTCTCCAGAATCCCATTTTCCGTTTTTATTGGTGTCATAAGTAACTCTAAAAAAATAATTATTTGGTTCTAAGTTTTTAAACTTAAAAATTTGATTTTCAGTAGCATAAATTTTAATAATTGATTTAGAGCTCTCGTCTAACAACTCTAAAATTATTGGAAAACTCTCAACATTTTGCAATGTTAAATTTATTATTCCATAATCATCAGGATGTTTTGTACTTGTTTGAAAATTTAGTGTATCATTTACATTTCCAAGCAAATCTTCAATTGCATTTGGTAGTAAACTAAATTTATAACGATTGTTGTATTTCTTCTCAAAATCGAGTTTTAATCTCATTTTTGATTTATCCATAGATGTAGTGAAATTCACATTTATAGAATCTTTATCAATAATTTT
>CALIIP010000145.1 GCA_938018045.1 uncultured Flavobacteriaceae bacterium | reverse complement strand
CCGTTGCACTACAAAAAAATCATCTGCCTGCGGCAGACAGGCTCGAACTGACGTTACTTTGCGACTTTGAATCTTTGTGCCTCTGAACCTTAATTAAATCATTACTTCATTATAGCATTCATTCTTACTTCAATATTAATAATTTCATCATTTCTCTTGCAGCAATTCTCGCTTTTAAATCTATAAACTCACGTGAAGTTTCATCACCAATTTCGTAGGTTATTGACTCAGCATTAAACTGTAAGAAAAACCATGCTTTTGAAATAGGATCACCAACTGCATAAGGTCTATCGTCTGGCGTATAATTTGGAATAGCGGTGTCAATTGCACCCAACCAATAATCTTTAAAAGGATAAATTGAAGGATGCATATCATCTGTAAAAGTATAGTACAAATCTTCTTGTGTAGAATGAAAATCGAGTCCTAAAATCACCTTATTTTTTGATTCGTTTGCAGTATCAACAATGTTATTTACAATCGTTTTTGTTTCTAATTGACGGTAATATGCCCAATCTCTGTTTAAATCAATTCCACCAGAATTATGGCGCCAATGACCTAAATCTACGCCATCAGGATTTAACATTGGATACACTAAAATCCTATATTTATTTCTAAAATCGTTAGACAAACGATTGTCTTTTAAAACCTCATCAACAAACGATTGCATCGCAAAATATCCTGTAACTTCTGGCGGATGTTGACGGCTTAAAACCACAATCAATTCCTTATTTTTTACTTCGTCTTGGTATATGTCTAGCGCAATTAAATCTCGATCTAACTTACTCTTTCCGACAGTTTTATAATGTACATCTTTATGTGTTGCCACTTGTTTTGCCCAATTTTTTGCATCTGTTGAGGTGTTCAATTCTTGAGCAGCAATCCACAGTTTATTTTCATCAATAGTTAAAGATAAAAGCGCGTTTTTACCGCTATCAAGTAATTTAAAGTTCGCGCTATCAATTGGTTTCCAGTTTTTACCATCTGTACTTATTTTTGGCAAATACCGATGTTTTGAGGTTGGATAATTTAATTTTATATCAACCTTTTGATCCTCATCAGACCAAATTCTAAATGCATAATAAGGACTGTCGTTTATTGGCTCGTTTTCTGGTAATATTGTCGCTTGAAAAGTCGAGTCATTCAACTTCAGAAACTGATTTAGTCGTGCACCATCAAAAAGATTGTCTGCAAAAACTCCGTCAATAGAATATTCCTTTTTCTCTTGATATTTTATTGGATGATTTGAAGTATCCTTCGGATTAGGAAATTCAAATGTTTTTAATTTCGTGCTTCCGCAACCAATCATCAACAAAGAAAAAAGACTTAAAAAGAATAGTTGTTTAATTTTGTTCATGCTTTTATTTTTTGACACTAACAAAAATAGTACTTATTTCGTAGTTTTGTCATTAAGAGTGATTCTAAAAAAGAAATATGTTTGATATTGATAAAATCCGTGCTGAATTTCCAATTTTAAAGCGAAAAGTTAACGGAAAACAATTGGTCTATTTTGACAATGCTGCAACTTCACAAACACCACAAATTGTGATTGATGCCATTGTAGATTATTATAGTAATTACAATGCCAACATTCATAGAGGAGTGCATACATTGAGTCAAGAAGCAACTGACAAATACGAAGAATCGCGCTTAAAAATACAAAAACATTTTAATGCGAGTAAATCGCACGAAATCATTTTTACTTCAGGAACTACGCATAGTATAAATATTGTTGCAACTGGTTTTTCATCGCTTTTAAAAAAAGGTGATGAAGTAATTGTTTCAGCACTTGAGCATCATTCAAATATTGTTCCTTGGCAAATGCTTTGCGAACGTACAGGAGCCATTTTGAAGGTCATTCCGATGAATGAAGAAGGAGCGTTGGTCATGAGTGAATATGATAATTTACTTTCTGATAAAACCAAAATTGTCTTTGTAAATCATGTTTCTAATGCACTTGGAACCGTTAATCCTATTAAAGAAATCATAGACAAAGCACATAAAGTTGGTGCTGCTGTTTTGATTGATGGCGCACAAGCTTGTCCGCATATAAAACCTGATGTTCAAGAGTTGGATGCAGATTTTTATGTAGCATCTGCACATAAAATTTATGGTCCTACAGGTGTTGGGATTTTATATGGTAAAGAAGAATGGTTGAACAAATTACCGCCGTATCAAGGAGGAGGAGAAATGATAAAGGAAGTGACTTTCGAAAAAACTACGTATGCTGGTTTGCCGCATAAATTTGAAGCAGGAACACCTAATATTTGTGGCGGAATCGCTTTTGGAACTGCAATCGATTATGCTAATAACATTGGTTTTGAAACAATTGCAAATCGAGAGGACGAACTTTTAAAGTATGGAACTAAAAAATTATTAGAAATTGATGGTTTAAAAATCTACGGAACATCCGAAGAAAAAACTGCTGTAATTTCTTTTAATATTGATGGTATTCACCCTTACGATATTGGAACTATAATAGATAAGTTAGGAATTGCTGTAAGAACTGGTCATCATTGTGCGCAGCCAATCATGGATTTTTATAAAATTCCAGGAACTATTCGCGCCTCTTTTTCGTTCTATAATACTTTTGAAGAAATTGATTTGTTTATAAATGCTGTTAAAAAAGCTCAATTGATGTTACAGTAGAATAATAATTGTTTAAATTTTATAAAAAAAGCATCAAATAATTTGATGCTTTTTTTATATCATTCTCAATGTTTTTCACTATGGATGTGTTAATTTTATATTAATATCTTAGTGTATTCTTAAAAAAATTGCTAAATATTTGTTGTTTTAATAATGTTATTTAAAAATAATTTATTAATTTCGAAATCTCGAATTTAGAGAAAACCCAAAATTTTAACCCACATTAAACTAAAACTTATTAATGAAAAAAATTCCATTTTTGCTACTTGCAATAGTAGCACTAGTTATGTCTTGTGAAAACAGTTCAGAAAACGAAATTCAACAAGAAACTTCAATTGCTCAAGAAATTGACATGAGTGATTTTTATCTTCATTCTGATGATGAAGAAACTTCTTCAAAATCTGCTAACAATCAAGGAAAAGATTGTCATTCAATGGATGTACTAAACAGACAATTACAAGAAAACCCAGGATTATACAATAAGATGTATAATGTAGAACTTCATACTAGAAATCATACTGCCAAAGGTAAGCCTGGAGGTGGTGGTGGAAATCCAAACGGTGGAGGTGGAGACACTGATGTAGACGTTGCTATTGTTCCTGATAACTTAGGTGTTATAAACATTCCTGTATATGTTCATATCGTTTATCCAAATGCAAATAGCATTAGTGATGCACGAGTTAATGAGCAAATGGCTGTATTAGATGATGATTTTTCAAGTACTAATGTTGACCAATTACCTACTGGAACTACGTTTGCTAACGATGCAACTGATGCTGGATTTAAATTCTCTTTAGCAGGAACTTTCAGACATGATGATTCAACTTCATCTTGGGGAACTAACAATTCAGTAAAAGCTGCTTACCCTCCTATCACACCTGATACTCATATGAATATCTGGGTATGTAATATTGGTGGTGGAATATTAGGTTACGCTCAATTTCCTGGTGGAAACGAACTAACAGACGGTATTGTATTAGGTGGAGATTATTTCGGAAATACTGGTGGTGTTTATGGTGCTGGTAGAACAGCTACTCATGAAGTAGGTCACTATTTAAATTTACGTCACATTTGGGGTGATGGAAGATGTAACAGAGATGATTTTGTTGCTGATACTCCTACTGCTGGTTCTTCTAATGGTGGATGTCCTACATTCCCTTCTGTTAGCTGTAAGTCTGCTGATATGACAATGAACTACATGGATTATGTATATGATGACTGTATGTATATGTTTACGGATGGTCAACGTAATAGAATGCGTGCTATCTTCCTACCAGGAGGATCTAGATCTACTATGGTTAACTAATATTAGTTTTATAAAAAATAAAAAGGCGTCAATT
>CALIIP010000144.1 GCA_938018045.1 uncultured Flavobacteriaceae bacterium | reverse complement strand
CCAAAACCCATAATTGTGGTTCCTGGATCAATTCCTAATATGATTTTTTCTGTGGACAATATTTCGTTTCTTTGTGTAAATGTACAACAACATCAACCCAAAATACAAGTCGTTTTTATTTTTTCTAATCAAACTTGCAATTGTGGTAGGTTCTCTCTATTTTATTTATGACAAAGTTGTGCAAAATGAGAATATAAAGTTCAGTGAACTTATTCATCAAATAAAGAATGTTCTTCTACAAAAAAATGGAACAATTCCAATATTATTATTACTATCATTTTTAAATTGGTTTTTTGAAATTCTGAAATGGAAAACGCTTGCAAATATCATAAATGAAACTTCATTTTTTCAAGCAACAAAACAAAGTCTAGCTGCTTTGACCGTTTCTTTATTTACGCCAAACAGGATCGGAGATTATGGTGCTAAAGCAATTTATTTCCCTAAAAATAAAGGCAAAATAATGTTGTTAAATTTGATTGGAAATTTAAACCAACTTATAGCAACAATAATCTTTGGAATTATTGGAATTTATTATTTCATATCAACTTATGAGATTGAAATAAATCCTTACAGAATACGAAAAATTGCATATTTACTCGGATTTTTATTGCTTTTTTTAATTCCAAATAAAAGCAGAAAAGTAAGATTATTCTCTTATTTGAAACTTGATAAACTACGAGTGTTCATAAAAACAATACCGTCAAAAACACATCTAAAAATAGTTATAGTCTCATTTATTCGATATATAATATTCTCACATCAATTCTATTTTTTATTGCTAATATTCGGTGTTGAAATTGATTATTCAACTTTGATGCACTTAACTTTTACAATGTATTTTATAGCATCTTTTATTCCAAGTATATCATTGTTTGATTGGGCTGTAAAAGGTTCTGTGGCAATTTATGTTTTCTCATTTATTGATGTACCTGAACTAACAATTATAACGATTTCTTTGTTAATGTGGATATTAAACTTTGCGATTCCTTCATTAATGGGAAGTGTTTTTGTGCTGAATTTCAAACCTCAAAAAAGCCATAAATGATATATCTAGTATTCATAATTTCTATCATTTATACTATTTTAATTCTCTCTTTCATAATTGGTTTTGATAAGGTCAAATTATTTAAAACTGAGAATTCTATACCAGAAAACACATTTACAGTTGTTATTCCTTTTAGGAATGAAGAGAAGAACTTACCGAGCCTTTTAGAAACTTTATCTCAACTAGATTATCCAAAAGAATTATTTGCATTAATCTTAGTAAATGATGATTCTAATGATAACTCTACTGAAATAATTGAGGAATTTAAAAAGCGAAATTTAGAACTTGATATTTCAATTCTTAATAACATCAGAAAATCAAATTCGCCAAAAAAAGATGCCATAGAAACTGCAATACAAAAATCAAAATATGATTGGATTTTAACAACTGATGCTGATTGTATAGTTCCAAAAAAATGGTTAAAAACGTTTGATAAATTCATTCAAAATAATAACCCAAAAATGATTTGTGCTCCTGTAACTTATAATGCGAAAAATTCATTTTTAGAACAGTTTCAATTATTAGATTTTATTAGTTTAATCGGATCTACTATTGGTGGTTTTGGTATTAACAAGCCATTTTTATGTAATGGTGCAAACTTATGTTACACTAAAGAATCATTTCAACAAATAAATGGATTTCTAGGCAACAATAACATTTCAAGTGGTGATGATATTTTTATATTAGAAAAAATGGTTGCTAAATTTCCAAATCAAGTATATTTTTTAAAATCATACGATGCCCTTGTAATCACAAAACCTCAACCTACTTTTAAAGAATTAATTTCACAAAGAATTCGTTGGGCTTCAAAGACTTCATCTTATAATAATTGGTTTGGAAAATTTGTAGGGGTAATAGTATTTTTAATGAATTTTTTAATAGTGATTCTATTAATAACCATACTTTTAAAACTCTTTTCATGGCAACTATTTATTCTTCTAACTTTAATTAAATTTTCAATAGACTTTACACTTATTTTAAAAACATTGATTTTAACAAAACAATCGAAAAACATCATTTTTTATCCATTTATTGCGATTTTTTATCCATTTTTTATCATTTTAACTTCTTTTTTAATATTTTTCAAAACATCTTATAAGTGGAAAAAGAGGCGTTTTAAAGTTTGATATAATAATAGTGACTTTATTGTATTTTTGGTGTCATATATAAATACAACCCTTCAAAAAAATTACTGCTGAAAAAGAAAATAATTTAATCTAATTGTTTTAAAAAAGTAATATTAATGTCATTAGTAAATTATAAAACTTCAAACCCTGCATTTTCAGTTGGTGTATGGCGTGGTTATTCATACTCTCCAAAAAAAATGTCATTACAAGGAATTATCCTAAAAACTTTTTTTTGTTTGCTTCTTGTTGCATTATCAACTTGGTATGTTTGGGATTTGGTTCATCAAGGGGTTAATGTAAAATGGCATACATCACTAGGATTATTAGCTGCTATTATTTTAAGTATTTTAACTTCTTACATGCATAAATGGGCAATAATTACAGCTCCGCTGTACTCATTAGCAAAAGGTTTTTTCCTTGGTGGCTTCTCAGCATATGCAGAGCTTAAATTTGAAGGAATGCCAATGAGAGCAGTTGGTATTACGATTATCACTTTCTTTATAATGCTATTTTCCTATAAACTAAAAATAGTGGCAGTTACACATAAATTTAGGAGTGTAATTATTTCTGCAACTATCTCAATAATGGTTATTTACCTTATTTCTTGGATCTTAAGTTTCTTTGGAATATCTGCATCAATCATTTACGGAACTTCGTGGTTTGCAATCGGTTTTAATATTATTGCAGCTTCAATAGCTTCTTTGTCTTTACTTTTAGATTTTGATTATATCGAACGAAAAGTAAATCATGTGCCAAAATATATGGAATGGGTTGCAACATGGGGGCTTCTTGTTACTCTTATTTGGCTATACGTTGAAATTTTAAGACTTATGAGAAAATTAGCCATTAGATTTTAGTTAGTAATAATGTTTTTTTTGCTTATTTTTGTTACACTAAACCAACCAAAATGACTCCTCATACTACCTACGAAATTTATCCAAAGGCGATATATGATTTTATAAATGATAATTACGAACTTAACAATATCAACTTTGGCAACATTAAAAATAATGTAATTGCTGTATTACAAAAATTAAAAATTGATGATATTCTAGAATGTGATTGGGATATTATTTCTTTGTATTTTTTTGATAAAAAAAATATTACAAAAAATAACAATAAACTTACTGATTTTGATGAATATTCCAATTTTAAATTTAAATTTAAATTAAAAAATGATAAGTCAAATGATGATTATGAAGCTGCTATTCAAAAATTTGAAACAAATTTTATAGAAAAGTATCAAAATCACCTGGATTTAGAAAATCAAAAAATAAAAGAACAACAAGAGATAAATAAAAATAGAATAGAAAAAAGAGCCTATATACTAACAGGACTGAGTTTTCTTATCATAATTGCAATTATATATTTCTATAAAAAATAATTTTACTTATTTAAATTTGCATATAAACGGTAAGTTTTTGACAATAAACAGATCGTTTTAATCAATAAATGGTAATTTTTATCGAAAATCATTAGGTTTGTAAGAAAAAACCTATATATTTGGCCTAAGTCAACCCCACAATCCCCACAAAATATGGCTTTATACACTTATAAAACTTCAAATCCTGCATTTAGCAGAGATGTTTGGAAAGGTTATGCATCTACCTCAAATAAGATGACTGTTAACGGTATTATTGTTAAATCTTTCTTCTGTATTTTATTAGTAATAACTACGGCGTTTATTACTTGGAAATTAGAAATTATCGGTTTTAACATTAACTCTATAATGTATGGCGGCTTAATTGGCGCAATATTTTTTAGTTTATTAACGGCATTTATTCATCGACTAGCAGCAATACTTGTACCCCTTTATGCGCTATCATTAGGTTTTTTTCTTGGCGGAATATCTATTTATGCAGAAAGTAAATTTAAAGGAATGCCAATACAAGCAATTGGTGTAACTATCTGTACGTTCTTTTTTATGCTTTTCTTATACAAATCTAAAATAGTTAAAGTAACAGAACGCTTCAGAAGTGTATTGGTTGTTGCAATCAGCATCATCATGACAATCTATGCATTAAGTTGGGCTTTACACTATTTTAATATTGAAACGCCTTTTACAATCCTTGACAATTCTTCATATTTAGCAATTGGATTTAACATAATTGCCTCTGGAGTAGCCGCATTTACACTATTACTTGATTTCGATTTTATAGAACGTAAGAAAAATCATGTCCCAAGATATATGGAATGGGTTGCGACTTGGGGGTTATTGGTAACCTTAGTATGGGTTTACGTTGAAGCTTTAAGAATTATGAAAAAAATTGCGTTAAATTAGAAATACCTTTCCATTAGACTTTCGGCATTTTGCCAAAAGTAGAGAAGACCTAATAAAAAAATTAATAGTATAATCAGCTTACTTTTATTAGGTTTTCTTCTTTTTCTAAATCTACTAAATTTCATGTGTATTTCTATTTTTAATTATTTTGTAACATGTGTTCGCAATTAATCATTTTCTAATATAATAATGATTTTAACATGCTCGGTTCATATCTAAGTATCTGTTATTTTTTAATTGCTCTTAACATTTCTCTTTTTCCTGGAGGTCCTTCAAGTCGTTCAACTACAAATCCAACTGCTAGCATTGCTCTTCTTACGCTACCTTTTGCAGAATATGTAACTAAGACACCATCATTTTTTAATGCAATATACATCTTTTCAAAAATCTCTTCTGTCCAAAGTTCTGGTTGAACTCTTGCTCCAAATGCATCAAAATAAATTAAGTCAAAAGTATTCTCGTCATCTATTTCTTTAAAAAACTTTTTCTGTTTTGTCAAGTAAAAATCATCCTGAATCTTTAGACGTTCTTCCCATACACAATCATGTATTTGTTTAAATACTGATGATTTATCCTCTGCTTTTAATTCTGAAGTATAATTTAATGCTTCAACTTCGTTGTTTGAAATTGGATATGCTTCAACACCAACGTAATCTATCTTTAAGTTGTGTTTTTTTGATTCTAAAAGCGTAATAAAACAATTTAAACCAGTTCCAAAACCAATCTCTAGAACTCTGATCTCTTTATTTTTATAAAGTGACAATCCACTCTTAATAAACACATGATACGCTTCTTGAATTGCGCCATGTTTGGAATGATACTGCTCGTTCCATTCTGGAATATGAATGGTTGAAGAACCATCAGCAGTTATAATTATCTTTCTTTCCAAATTTTTATTTAATCAGCAATTTCTGAATTCTTGGTATCGGTCCTGTGCACGTGTTTTGATGACAAGCAACACATAAATTGATTGTTGTATTATAATTTTTCTTAACAGTTTCTTGAGTTGATGTATAAATTGACTGTTGGCTTATCACAAAATTATCTGCCAAAATTTTAAACGTCTCATCTCTCTCAAATTTATCTGTCATTACTGCGGAATGAATTTTTAAAAAATCATCAGAAAAACTTGAAGTAATTTTACCTTCGATAATTTCTTGCTTCAACTTTTCATTATCAGTATATATTTTTTCCATCAAAATTGTTAATTCAGATGGATTGTACATCACCAAATCCTCTTTCTTCTCAGGCACTTCTTCCCTCTTAGAAGAATTACATGAAACGAAAAGTATTGCAACAAAAAATAATACCTTCTTCATACGTTAATTTTACTCTTTCATTAAAACTCCGTCTGCTAAAACTGCATATGTAAATTCCGGCTCTGTAATCAAAGCAATTTCTTCTTCAGATTTTCCTGCGTCTTTTGCATAATGTTGTAATTCGCTAACTGGAATTTCTGTGAGATAGGCCTTCCCATTTACAATAACTTCTCTATCATCAGCATTTAAAGGCATAAAAAATCCATAATCTTCAAAACGAACCATAGTTTCTTTTTCATCACTTAGATCCAACTTCATCCAACATCCTTTTGCCTTACAAACTTCATTAATTTTTGAAGCAAATTTCACATCTATTGTGTCACCAAACTTAAGATTTGCAAAGTTTAGCGCCATTTTTTCTTTAGATATAGTTCCTACATCTGTAATTTCTGCTCCAAAAGATTTATAGGTAGCATTTTTTTCTTTTTTACATGCCAATAGCATCATAAATACTGACATCAATAGTACTGCTCTTTTCATACGATATTGTTTAACATTAATATCACAAAATTACACCATTAATACTTCAAATAAAAAACTAAGCGCTTAAATAATTGTCATTCCAATTTTGTACTTTTGTAGAGAATTATTAACACAATATTTTATGAGTGTAACAACGGGAAATATCGTTATTAAAAAAGTTTCAAAATCAAAAATTTCAGAAATAGATTTCAGTAATTTGGGCTTTGGACAGCAGTTTTCTGATCACATGTTTGTTTGTGATTATAAAGATGGTAAATGGCAGCAATCAGAAATTACGCCTTTTCAAAATATTAGTTTATCACCTTCAGCAAAGATTTTTCATTACGGACAATCTATTTTTGAAGGCATGAAAGCATACAAAGATAAAAGCGGTAAAATATTATTATTTAGACCTTTAGAAAACATAAAGCGTCTTAATATTTCTGCAAAAAGATTGGCAATTCCAGAATTTTCTGAAGAAAGTTTTATGGAAGGTTTAAAAACTCTTTTAAAGATTGATAAAGATTGGATACCAACAACAGAAGGAAGTTCTCTTTATATTCGTCCGTTTATGCTTGCATCTGGAAACGGTTTCCACGCATCACCTTCAGATGAATATAAAATTGTAATTGCTACATCACCATCTGGAGCGTATTTTGGCGGAGAAGTAAGAGTTCTAATAGAAGAAAAATATTCTCGTTCTGCAAATGGTGGCGTTGGATTTGCAAAAGCAGGAGGAAATTATGCTGGACAGTTTTATCCAACACAATTAGCAAAAGATAAAGGATATCAGCAAGTAATTTGGACTGATGATAATACACACGAGTATATTGAAGAGGCTGGCGCAATGAATATTTTCGTTAGAATTGGAGATACACTTCTTACAGGTCCAACAAGTGATCGTATTTTAGACGGAATAACACGTAAAAGTATTATAGCGATCGCTGAAGATGAGGGAATAAATGTTGAAGTTCGAAAAATAAAAGTTAGCGAATTGATTGAAGCCTCTAATAAAGGAGAGTTAAAAGAATTATTTGGAGCAGGAACTGCTGCAGTAATTTCGCCAATTGCAGGTTTTGGTCACAGAGGAAATGATTATGAATTACCTGAATTAGAAAACTCATTTGCTGCAAGATTGAAAAAACGAATTACAGACATACAATATGGTTTGGCCGAAGATAAATTTGGCTGGAGATATGAAGTAAAAGAATAGATAAAAAAAGCGCCAATTGGCACTTTTTTTATCTCTCTAAAATTTCTTTAATATTCGGTTTAAAATAATTTGGCCCTTTCAGCACTTTACCATCTTCACGATATATGGGTTTTCCATCTGCACCTAATTTACTCATGTTACTTCGCTGAATTTCATTAAACACTTCTTCAATTTTATACTGCATACCATGTTCAATAATAGTTCCGCATAAAATATACAACATATCTCCAAGTGCGTCTGCGACCTCAACCAAATCATCATTTTGTGCTGCCTCAAGATATTCATCATTTTCTTCAGCCATTAAATTATAGCGAAGCGTATTTTTTGCTTCACCCAAATCTG
>CALIIP010000143.1 GCA_938018045.1 uncultured Flavobacteriaceae bacterium | reverse complement strand
TACCATCTCCTATAACAGTTAGATCATCTTCAAATGTCCCGTCTCCTTTAACGTTTAATGTGTTTTTTAAAGTGGTTTCTTCAAAAACATCTAATGATCCGGTTAATATAGTAGAGCTTGTTCGTTCTACTGTAAAATTTCCATAATTAATGGTTTCTCCTCTTGGAGTAAACTCATCACTATAATTTAATTCTACATTTCTACCTACAAATAAATCTTTATTTATAGTTGTACTATCTCCCTGCACTTCCAAATTACCGCCAATAGTAAACTTACCATCTCCTGTTATTATCTCTCCATCTGCTGTAATCCTTAAACGTTCAATATTGTTAGTAACCATTACTAAATCAGCAGCATCAGTTGTTCCAAACTTATCAATATTAGAATCTGTTTTTGAATTACCTTTTAATGACCATACTTGTGCTGGAACTCCATTTCTTTTTTCTAGCTGATTATTATTAGAACTAATTAGTTCATTTGCTGTTCCAGAATGAAATGCGTAGGGAACTGCTAATAATTTTGTACTACTAATAATCGTAAAACTAGAATCCTTAGTTTCTTTGATTCCTATACTCATCCATATTTCATCAGAACTCCACGGAACAGCATTGAATTTACCAACAGTTGATAAACCTTCTCCTATTACAAGTGAAAATAATCCAAATTTATTGGTAGTCACATCATGATTTTCTATATAATGTATTTCAGAAGATTTCCCTTCTTCACTTTGCAAGGTGATTTCAAGAGAAATAACCTTATCTGTAATTACGGTTCCGTCTAAGTCTCTCGCAACTGCCTGATATTTCATACCTTGAGGTACAGATTGAGCATACAATGATGTTGATATAAATAATATCAAACACATTGCTAATAAATATTTAGTTAAATTTTTCATTTTATATAATTATGGTTAGTTGAATTTAATTTTTGATTACTTTAAAACTCTCTACGACAATTCCTTTATCATCGATAATTTTAAGAATATACATACCTGTTTTTAGATTTCCGACTTTTATTTCGACAGAATTATTTACTACTTCTGCCTTTATCTGTTTCACCAAACGTCCATTCACATCAAAGAATCCTATCTCCAAATCAGAAGTGTACATTACATTGTTTTGGAAATTTATCCTTAAAAACGAACTCATCGGATTTGGCCCTATTGAAACATGGTCTTTTGGACTTTTGTGAACTTCTTCAATATCTATAATTATAATTGGTTGAGTAAATCCTTGAGTTAAAAATTCATTCTTGACATTTAAAGTCTCTACAAGATTATCACCAAGAATCCATTCAATTGACATAGAATCGGAAATAGACACTTCTCCTTGAGATATTATAATATCAGGTGCTAATTTTTGAGAGTAAGTAAAAATGCTAAAAAACATTAATACAATTAAAGATGTAGTTTTTTTCATAGATTTAAGTATATAGTTAATTTTTGTTTAAAAAATGACATACAAAATCAAGAATTCCAAAAAAAAAGGAATATTAAAATTGTAGTAACTGAAAAAAGTTGGGGCTATGAAAAATTTGGAAAAAAGAATTATGAGGAACCATATCAAAACGGTCAAATAATTCTCACTTCAAAAGTAAACAAAAAAAAGTGTTATAATCACAAAAATTAAAATATTATTAAAATAAATATCAATTCTTCTTCTTCAACATCGGTACAAAGCGAAAATCTCCAAACTCATGCTTTTCAAATTCCTTTGCTCCTTTTCTTATAAATAATGTCATAATCTGAACATCATCACCAACAGGAATAACGAGCCTTCCTCCTATTTTTAGTTGACTCAATAAAGGCTTAGGCACGAATGGCGCACCTGCCGTTACTATAATTCCGTCAAAAGGTGCTTCTTCTTCTAATCCAACATAACCGTCTCCAAAGATTACTTTTTTTGGCTTGTAACCGAGTTTTGGAAAGAACAATTTAGTCTTTCTAAACAGTTCTTGCTGACGCTCTATCGTAAATACTTTTGCACCTAACTCCAATAAAACTGCAGTTTGGTATCCAGAACCTGTTCCAATTTCTAAAATTTTATCTGTAGGTTTTATTTCTAATAATTGAGATTGAAAAGCAACCGTATACGGTTGTGAAATTGTTTGATCTGCAGCAATCGGAAATGCTTTATCTTGGTAAGCAAAATCCTCAAAAGACGAATCCATAAATAAATGTCGAGGAATTTTTTTAATGGCATTCAAAACACCATTATCAGTTATTCCTTTTTCTATCAACACATTAACCAACCTATTTCGAAGTCCTTGGTGCTTTGTAGTATCTCTCAATATATTAAAATTTGGATGCCTAAAAATACTCATAAAACTCCAAAAAATTCTTATTTTTGAAAAAACTTAAATTATGTTAAAAGTTGGCGTTTTAGGTGCAGGTCACTTAGGAAAAATTCATTTAAAGTTATTAAACCAATCCTCTAAATACGATTTAGTTGGTTTTTTTGATCCATTTACAGAAAATGCACAGAAAGTTGCAGATGAATTTGGGTATAAATTGTTTGACTCAGTCTCAGAATTAATAAATTCAGTAGATGTTATTGATATTGTAACACCTACTCTTTCACATTTTGATTGTGCAAAAGAAGCAATTATAGAAGGAAAACACGTCTTTATAGAAAAACCTATTACAAACACGCTGGAAGAAGCTGAAGCGCTAAGAACATTGGCAAGTCAACACCATATAAAAGGGCAAGTTGGTCATGTAGAGCGTTTTAATCCTGCGTTTACAGCTGTAAAGGATATAATTGACAACCCAATGTTTATTGAATGTCATAGATTGGCAGAATTTAACCCTCGAGGAACGGATGTTCCTGTTGTGTTGGATTTAATGATTCATGATATTGATATTATTTTAAGTGTTGTAAAATCTAAAGTGAAAAAAGTTCACGCTAGTGGTGTTACC
The DNA here is from genome assembly GCA_938018045.1 of uncultured Flavobacteriaceae bacterium. Lineage (GTDB taxonomy): Bacteria > Bacteroidota > Bacteroidia > Flavobacteriales > Flavobacteriaceae > Urechidicola. The sequence continues at coordinate 4,686 of CALIIP010000143.1, read as the reverse complement.
GTAATTTCTGAAACTCCAGATATTGCCAATGCGCGCATAGAATTTGAAAACGGATGTGTTGCAAATCTAACAGCAAGTAGAATTTCGCTTAAAAACATGCGTAAAACTCGCTTTTTCCAGAAGGATGCTTACATTTCTGTAGATTTCTTTGAAAAGAAAAGTGAGGTTGTGAAAATGAAAGATGTTCCTGAAAATCCTGATGAGTTTGCAATGATTTTGCAAAATGCTGAAGGCGTAAAAAAACAAATTTATTTTGATAATCCGAAAGTTGAACCAAATAATGCTATTCTAGATGAATTAGAAACTTTTGCAGATGCAATTAATAATGATACAAGACCTGTTGTTACTTTAAAAGATGGTACAAAAGCGCTCCGTGTAGCGCATCAAATAATAGATTGTTTCTGATTTTAATGAGGTAATGAGGTAATGAGGTAATGAGGTAATGAGGTAATGAGGTAATGAGGTAATGAGGTAATGAAATTAAAAATATAAAATATGTTTAAAGAGTTTTTATCCTTTTTTAATCATTTAATCTTTAAATTTTTTAATAAATACATATGAAAAATATAGCAGTTATAGGTGCTGGAACAATGGGAAATGGAATTGCGCATACTTTTGCACAATTTGGATACAATGTGCAATTGATTGATATTTCTCAAGCATCTCTAGATAAAGGAATAGCAACTATTACAAAGAATTTAGATAGAATGGTTGCTAAAGAACGTATTTCATCAGAAGATAAAAATAATACGTTAGCAAATATTACTACTTACACATCTGTAAAAGAAGGTGTACAGTATGCAAGTTTAGTTGTAGAAGCTGCAACTGAAAATGTAGATTTGAAATTAAAAATCTTTAAGGAATTAGATGAAATTTGTCCAGAAGATACAATTCTAGCTACAAATACTTCGTCTATTTCTATCACACAAATTGCTGCAGTTACCAATAGACCAAAACAAGTTATTGGAATGCACTTTATGAATCCCGTGCCAATTATGAAATTGGTTGAGATTATTAGAGGTTACAATACGTCTGATGATGTAACTGATTTTATTATGGATTTATCAATAAAGGTAGGAAAATCTCCTGTCGAAGTAAATGATTATCCAGGATTTGTTGCAAATAGAATTCTAATGCCAATGCTAAACGAGTCAATTGAAACGCTTTATAATGGCGTTGCAGGAGTTCAGGAGATTGATACGGTTATGAAGTTAGGAATGGCACATCCTATGGGACCTTTACAATTGGCTGATTTTATTGGATTAGATGTTTGTTTATCTATTCTAAATGTGATGTATGACGGATTTAAAAATCCCAAATATGCTCCTTGTCCGTTATTAGTAAATATGGTGAGAGCAGGAAAATTGGGTGTAAAATCTGGTGAAGGTTTCTATGACTATTCTGAAAACAGAAGAGCAGAAAAAGTAGCAAAACAGTTTTCTTAAAAAAGTTATTTATAACAAAAAAGACCATCAAGCGTTGAGCATGATGGTCTTTTTTGTTTTTATGAAATAACTACTAATTATCTTCTGGCTTTTCTTCTTTTTTAGAAGTCTTGTTCCATATTTTAATTTCATCATCCATTGTAACTCCTGAAAGAATTTCAACGTTTATACCGTCAGAAATACCAAGTTCTACATCTCTTTTTTCAAACTCTTGATCTCCTATCTTTACTTCTACATAAGGCTTTTCTGTTTTCTTGTCAAATAGTAATAATGATTCTTTTATTGATAATACACTATCTTTCTTTTCTAGAACAATTTCAGCATTTGCACTGTATCCAGCTCTTACAAAATGATCATCATCAAGAGTAACATCTGCTTTTATTTTAAACTGTACTGCACCATTTTGCTCTGTTCCTTTAGGAGCAATAAATGTTAGTTTTGCTGGAAATTTCTTTTTATCAATAGCCCCTAAAGACACTTCAATATCTCTTCCTTCAGTTAACTTTCCTACTTCTGCTTCATCAACCTGACCTTCAAATATCATTTTACTCATATCAGCAATAGAAGCAATAGTAGTACCTGCATTAAAGTTATTACTTTCAATTACTTGATATCCTTCTTTTACAGGAATTTCAAGAATCATTCCTGAAGTAGTTGCTCTAATATTTGTATTTGCAGAACCTCCTGAACCAGCAGAACCTTTTCTAATAATTTGATAGTTGTTTTGTGCATTTTGCAAGTTTTGCTTTGCTTGATTGTATGCTAATTCTGCATTTTCAAACTCTTGGCGTGCAATAACACCTTTTTCAAACAATGCTTTACTCCTATCGTAACTAACCTTTGCGTTACTTACACTTAAATTTAAGTTACTTACATTACCTCTTGCACTTGTCAAGTTTTGCTCATTTGGCACAACTCTAACCGTTGCTATCAAATCACCTTTTTTAACTTGCTGACCTTCTATAAGATAAATCTTATCAATAATCCCAGAAATTTGAGGTTTAATTTCAACCTCTTCTAATGGTGTTACTTTTCCTGTTGCTACAGTTTTAGTAACAATAGTTTCTTTATATGCTTTTTCAGTTTCATACTCAGTTACTGATTTCTGATTTTTCTTTCCAAACCATATCAATACAGCAATCAATGCTAAAGCAATTCCTCCAAATATTAAAATTTTCTTCATTTTTTTATTTTTTATTCAAGTTGGTTATTATATATATTTTTATTTTATTCTTCTCTTAATGCTTCAATAGGTCTAATACTAACTGCGATGTGTGCAGGTATCATCCCAATCAATGTTCCAAAGACAATTAATGCCGTTGTAGCAATCAATACTATAGGAATATCTACCGTAGGATTTGTTAATACTGCTTCAGGACCACTTCCTAAAGTCGCATCAAGAAGCATCAAAATAAGTCCTCCAAAAATAATTCCTAATGCACCAGCAATAGTAGTTAAAAATACTGATTCCAAAATAATTTGACGCTTAATTTCCCAAGGTTTTGCACCTAATGCCCTTCTAATTCCTATTTCTTTAGTACGTTCTTTTACTGTAATTAGTAAGATATTTCCAATTGCAAAAACACCGGCAATTAAAGTAGCAATTCCAACAAACCAAGTAAGAAATTGGATTCCTGTTAAGAATCCCTTAAACTTACCAAAAGCCTCACCTAAATTAAAACTTCCAAATGCACGCTCGTCTTGAGGGTGTACTTTATGTAAGTTTCGTAATAATAACTTTACATCTGCTTCTATCTGCTTAATATCATATTCAGGCTTACCAGTTATCATAAACCATCCTACAGAATTTCCTCTATTATATACTTGTTGAAAGGTTGTAAAAGGTATATGAACTCCTCCTTGTGGTCCACCTGTTCCTACTTGACCGTTTTTAAACATTCCAACAACTTGATAATTTATACTATTTAGTTTTATATAAGTACCTATTGGATACTCATCTTTATCAAAAAGTTGCTTGTAGATTTCTTCATCTATCACACAGATTTTTCTTCTCTCCTTTATATCGTTATCATTGATAAAACGTCCATACACTAAATTCTTTTTTTGAACTTTATCTAACGTTGGATAATCACCAAAGATCCCGAAATTTCCTGTTTTAAAATTATTTACTGCAAGTGCACTTCCTTGATGTCTTGGCACTACAAATTCTAAGCCTTCAATTTCACGATTGATAGCATCTAAATCAGACATCTTTAAGGTAATACCTTTTCCTTCTTGAAAACCTTTAAAAGGCTTGCTTGTAGATTGTGCCCATACAAAAACACTATTGGTTGCAAAATCTCCGAATAATTTATTAAAACCATTCTCCAATCCTCTTGCTGCTCCTAACAAACCAACCAATAAGAAAATTCCCCACATCACACCTATAATAGTAATTCCTGTTCGTAATTTGTTTTTACGAATACCACTATATATTTCCTGCCATGTATCTTTGTCAAATAAAAATTTCATCTTCTCTTATTTATCGTTAAGTGCATCAATTGGTTTGATTCTTGCAGCTCTTTTTGCTGGTAAATAACCTGCAATTGTTCCTGCTATAATTAGCGTAATTGTAGCGCCAACAACAATAGAAGTTTCTACACTTGGATCTTTAATAAAATACTCCTCCAAAGATGAGCCTAACAATTTTAAAATACCAGTTCCTAATAATAAACCAATATATCCTGCCAAAGCAGTAACAAATACTGATTCAAGCATTATCATTCCTATAATTGATTTTGGAGTTGCTCCCAAGGCTTTTCTAACTCCTAATTCTTTCGTCCTTTCTTTTACGATGTAAACCATGATATTGCTTATTCCAATAATACCTGCAATCAAAGTACCAATACCAATAAAAAGTATTAATATGGTTAAAAACGACATCATTTGTCCAACTTGCTTTGTCCCTTCAGCATAATTTTGAACACGTATTGCACCTTGATCTCTTGGATCAACATTGTGTTTCTCTTTCAACATTTTGGTTAATAAACTTGTAAATGCCAATGATTCATCTACAGTCAATTTTGGATTATACGTCAAACCAAACCTATCTAACTCATCATTATCTCTATACATTCTTTGAGCAGTAGAAAATGGCGTATAAATAAAACGCTCATCTCCATCACCTCCTGGATCACTAAAAACACCTATAACTTTATATGAAACACCATCTAAAGTTATGTTCTTTCCCAAGGCACTAAAATCGCCAAATAAATCTTTTTCAACCAATCTTCCTATCGCA
>CALIIP010000142.1 GCA_938018045.1 uncultured Flavobacteriaceae bacterium | reverse complement strand
TCTTTTATCGTTGCTCCTAAGTTATATAGTGTTTTTAGGTTGCTTTTTTTATCAAAAATCATCATGATTAAGGCACCAATAACATTAAACAAAGCAATAATCAAAATAAGTGTAAAGATAAGATATGAAGCCAAATTTTCTGTATTTAGCATCTTATAAAAAACAGCATTCAGTTGTTCTCTTGTCTGAATTTTATATTTGTCTCCAAGACTATTTTGTAAGTTTTCTATGACACCTTCTCTGTCGTCAAGATTTGCAACTTTAACTTCAATTGCACTAATCTGATTTGGTGTATAACTCAATAATTCTTGCGCCAATGTTATAGGTACAAACACGTATTTTTTATCAAGTTCTTCATTGATCATAAAAATTCCTGAAGGTTGAGCATAAACAGCATTTACATCTTTTTTTACACTCTCTACATAACCACTTCCTGCTTTAGGAACATATATTTTTAAGGGTTCGAGATAGTCATTAATTCCCATTGAAAGTTTATTGGAAATTTGATTTCCGACAACCACATTATTGGTAAAATTAAAATCTATCCAATCACCAACAACAATTGCTGTATCTATGTTATTTATTTTTAGGTAATTTTCTTCTACACCTTTTATAGATGCAAGATGTGTTTTGTTTTTAAAATCAAAAAATGCACGCTCTTCAACTACTTTTGTATAGTGAGCAATCCCATTTACTGCCTCAATTTTAGATTTTATACTTTCAGAAAATTCAATAGTTTTTCCTTTTACAGATGTAATTTTAAAATCAGGATCAGAAGTTTTTAGAAAATCGAGGCTAAAAGTTTTTAAACCAGAAAATCCAGAAAGGACAATAAATAATGCCATTGTGCCAATAATGACACCAATCGCAGCAATTATTGTGATAATGTTTATGGTATTGTTACTGCTTTTTGAAAACAAATAACGTTTTGCAATGTACAGTGGAAAATTCAACGTCTATCTTTTTTTGCGTTTGTCTAAAATTTCAGGATTTGTAATAGGATTGTCTGTATCTCCTTTTAAAGCGCTTTCAATACCTTCAATATAATCTAAAGAATCATCGCCAAAAAATGCTAAATGTGGCATTCTTCGCAATTGATTTCTTGTTCTTCGTGCCATTTCATGACGAATTGCTACTGTATTTGAGATAATTCCTTTCAGTAATTGATCTCTCTTTTCTGAAGGAAAAACACTTAAAAACACCTTTGCTTCAGACAAGTCTGTAGTCACACGAACTTTGGTTACAGATATCAAAACACCTTTCATACCGTCTTGTGCAGCTTTTTGAAGCACATCAACTAAGTCCTTTTGTAAAACTCCTGCAATTTTTTTCTGTCTATTAGTTTCTTCCATTTGGCAAAAATACGCTTAAATTTCGATACTCTTGTTCAAAAATTAGACCAGAAGTTAGAAAATCATTGACTTTAAGGCATGAATATTTTATTTCTTATAGCATACATTGCAAGTCCAATTCTGTTTTTCACTCCTAATTTCCCAAACAATACTTGTCTGTAACCATCAATAGTTTTAGGGCTTAAAAACATTTTTTCTGCAATTTCTTTATAAGTCATCTCACTACAAGCATAACGTATAAAAATCAACTCATTTTCTTTGAATTGGATAGATTCTTGTTCTCCACAAATTGAGTTCATCAAGATATCAGTAACATCTTTTGTGTGATAAAATCCGTTTTTAATTACTTCTAATAAGGCTTCTTCTAAGATAGATTTCTCAACATCTTTAAGTAAATATCCTTTTGCACCAGCACGAAGCATCCTTAGAACCGTATCTTCATCATCTTCAACCGATAACGCCAGTACTTTTACATTAGGATGGTGTTTTGTGAGCCATTCAGTTGTTTCTATGCCATTCATTATTGGCATGTTGATATCCATTAAAATTACGTCAGGAATAACGTCTGAATTAGAAAATTTTTCGGTTAATTCTTTCCCATTATTACATAAACAAATGACTTCAAAGTCATCAAAAGAATCTACAATATTTCCAATTGCTTGTGAAAGTAGCAAATGATCTTCCACAATAACTATTTTATACTTTTTCATGGGTTAAAAATAGTGAATAATTTTTAAAACCGTTCCTTTTCCGATTTCAGAGCTGAAATCAATTTTTGCATTGATTAGTTTGGCTCTGTTTTGAATATTTAAAAGGCCTATACCTTTTTTAGAGTCTTCAGTAGTATCATAACCAATACCATCATCTTTTGCACTTATATGTAAAGAATTTTCTTGATAATCTAAGACTACTTTTAATGTTGTTGCTTTTGAATGTTTTATAGTATTTGAGAAAAATTCTTGTAGAACTCTAAATAAAATAATCTCAACTTTAGGGTCTAGTTTATGTGGTTCACCTATAATATTTAGTTCAGATTTGATAAAGTTAAGTCGATTAAAACGATCAATCTCAAGCTGTACAACATTATAAAGTTCAATGGTTTTTATAAAATCAGGATTAATCATTTTAGATAACGCACGAACTTCTTGTAACCCTTTGCTTATCGTGGCACTGACTTCTTTAATATTTTCAGGAGTAGCAACTTGCAATTGTATTTTTGCAAGTGTCAATAATTGGCCAATATTATCATGCAATTCCCAACTTATGTTTCTAAGTGTTTGCTCTCTTATTTCTACTTGAGTTTCAGCAATTTCTTTTTCAAACTGCTTTTGTGCATCTTCTTGATCTTGTAATAGGTTGTTTTTCCTTTTTTGGAAAACGATAAACAACCATACCAATGCTAGCGTAATAATTACAACAATTAATGTTGCTAAAATGATAACTATTTCACTTCTTTCTTGCTCCATAAAAAACCGATGATTATACATACTTGAGAAAATACAGCCAAAGAAATTTGTAAGTAAAATAAATTTCTATTTTCAAGGTAATTTGTTATCGCTTGAAAAGGAATTGAACCTAAATAATAGACCAAAGGCCCTATGGTAACCCAAAAATAGAAGGATCTTGAGTAGTTTAAAATTTTATCAGAATATAAAAATTCTTTTAAATATAAAATTAAAACAATACTAATTAATATAGACCCAACAACAACTGTTGATGTCATGTTCCAAACAAATCCTTTATTATATACTTCAATAAAATAAATTATGTTAATTATTACAATAAATAGTTTAATAATAATCTTTGTTGATTTCACTTTAGTAAGTGAGTGATACATTAAAAAAAGAATGTTGAATTCAACAAAAGTATATATTACATAAAGCCAAGTACTTTTATGTCCATAACTCTTAATTATACGACTAGATGTTTCTGTAATAGCTATATACCATAAAAAGAATAACAAAAGTGCAGTAAATTTTGAAGCAAATTTCTTATATTTTATTGTGGCTACAATTGCAGAGATGTATTCTAAAGCAATGAAGAAAAGGATCATTTTAATTTATTAATTAGGTGGACTTGTATCTAATCTATTTGATGCAGAACTTGGTTGATCTTCTAAACCTTCTGTCATATTGATTATATATTTTTTTAAATCCTTTTCACCATATGTTAAATTCTTGATTTCACTTAAGTATGGTAATAATAAATCATCAAGATATGCAGGAACACCATCTTTTGAATATAAAGGATCAAATGAAACCCTTGGGTTGTTACCTTTATTAGTCGTTGGGTTAAAAATCAATGTTTGATAATTTTTCTCATCACCAAAAGAGGATTTATTTGGATAAGCCGCAGACATAATATTTATCCCTGTAATTTCGACACCACTATCTTGAGATAATTTTTCTACATAAGCAAGGTACTTTTTTAAAGAATCAATTTGATACCAATTTGTATGTGTGTCTTCAAAACCTAATCCGTTTTTTAAAATAGGTTCTCTTGTGGCTTTGTATTCAGCCAACATCACTGCCATCTCTTTATATGTAATAGATTGTTCTGGTCTGCCATCATAAGTTACACAGAAATCATCATCTCCAACACTTGAAATTTTGGGTTTACAAGAAGTGAATGAAATAAAAATTAGCAAAACAAAAAAGGACTTACATAATAAATTAGAAGCTTTCATAAAAAATATTTTTTTAGTAGTTAGTTATATTGCTAAAATACATAATTTAATTAAAGTTTAATTGAGTTTTTTTTCTTGAGTTTTTAAGAAGGAATAACCTGTTTAAAATCAACAGAATATGGTTCGAAGTCACTTTATTTTTTATAATTTAAGGGAAAAACCCTTTTTTTAAAAAAGGATTTTCCCTTAATAATTTTCAGTGTTTTACCTCTTGTGAGTGTATAGGGTTTATCTCAAATTTGTATCAATTATTCCATTAGTAAGAAAATTGAATTAGAATATCGAACTCGGGAAAATTGCTATAAACACTTTGTCTTAATTGACAAGGTGTTTTTTATTTTTTATATTTG
>CALIIP010000141.1 GCA_938018045.1 uncultured Flavobacteriaceae bacterium | reverse complement strand
GATAAGCAAGATGTATTAAGATATACATTGACGGCAAATGCACCTGAAACAAGTGATAACGATTTTACTTGGAAAGACTTTCAAACGCGTAATAATAGTGAGTTGGTTGCCATTTTCGGGAACTTTATCAATCGTGTAGTTGTATTGACTAATAAATATTATGAAGGAGAAGTACCAACTCCAAACAATTTTTCTGATGTAGATATCCAAACGTTAGAAAAAATACGAGAATTTCCTGAGAGGATAGCAAATTCAATCAAAAGATATCGATTTAGAGAAGCACTAAACAATTTGATGAATCTTGCACGACTTGGAAACAAATATTTAGCAGATGAAGAGCCTTGGAAAGTTATAAAAGTTGATGAAGAGCGCGTAAAAACGATTATGTTTGTTTCGCTTCAAATATCTACTGCTTTGGCAATTTTATCTGAGCCATTTTTACCTTTTACTTCAGATAAGTTGAAAGGAATTTTAAATTCAAATGACAATAAATGGGATGACGTTTCAGAAAAAGAAATATTACTTCCACCAAATCATCAAATAGGAAAAGCAGAATTATTATTTGCTAAGATTGAGGATAAAGAGATTCAACAACAAATTGATAAACTAGAAGCAACAAAGCAAACAAACGAACAAGAGAACAAGGTTGTTGAACCTCAAAAAGAGACTGTTACTTTTGATGACTTTACGAAGTTAGATATTAGAATTGGAACAATTTTAGAGGCCGAAAAAGTTGCTAAAACAAAGAAACTTTTAAAGTTAAAAGTAGATGTTGGTCTTGATGTTCGTACTATTGTTTCTGGAATCGCAGAGAGTTTTAAACCAGAAGATATTATTGGTCAGCGAGTGAGTGTTTTGGTAAATTTAGCACCAAGAACAATCAGAGGTGTAGAAAGTCAAGGAATGATTTTAATGACCGACACGACAGACGGAAAACTTGCTTTTATAGAACCCGAAAAGGAAGTTGATAATGGAGAGAGTGTGAGTTAAAAACGTTTCAGTTTTATTGCTATATTTACTAAAAAAATTATATGATTAAAAAGGTCACCATCCTTATTGCCATATTTTCTTGTTCTATAACTTTGTCGCAAGACAGAATTGGTTCTTTTGAAAATAATTTAAAAACTTCGCAAACGTTTCTTAGAGGATCGGTTCCAATAGTAAATAATCGAAATGGTGACATTTCAATGTTCTTGTTTGATTCCCAAAAAGTATATGGTTACTTATTAAACAATAAATTTGAGAAAATAGCGGAATTAAATTCTGAGAACAGAAGAAGAAAGTATAAAGCTTTAATAGGAAGTAGTATTTCTAAAGATAACACGTATAGATTATTTATGTCTAATGAGAAGTATACAAAATTTGGATATGTTGATTTCTCATACAATAAAAAAGAGTCTGTATTTAAAGAACTGGATTTAAAACTAGAAGACGAGAAATATCTTGAAACGATTACACTTGACAATAAGTTTTATTTAATGACAATTTCAAAAAACACTTCTAAACTTAATATTTATTCTTTTAATGATGATGCTAGTTATAAAAAAGATGTTATAGATTTTTCAAATGAAATGTTCATCAATAAGGAAAGAAAAAAAACAGTACTCTATAAAATGTTTTTAGATTCAGAAGTTATGGCAACGTTTATGTCTCCAATAAAAATAGAAGAATCTAATCCTAATTCAATTGAAGTTACTTCAGAAAAAAGCAAGTTATATTTAAGAGGAAATCAGTTAGTTTTCACATTTGATAACAATAAGGAGTACACTCAAATAATATCACTTGATTTTGAAACATTTGATTACAAACTAAGACAGATTGAGAAGCCTTTTGTTCCAAAACAAACAAAGAAGCAAGCAAACTCTTATATAAGTGGAGATAATTTATACACAATGGTTTCAACATCTGAGAAATTTATTTTTAGAGTTCATGCGTATGAGTCCGGAGAATTAAAGAAAGAATACTCTACAACAGTTAATGACACTATTTCTTTTAAAAACTCTCCAATAATTCAAGAAGGAGGAATGTATGATTCATACAGAGAAATGGAAAAAACCAAAAAATATTTGCGTAAAATTACTTCAGGAGATTTAGGAATAGCTGTATATAAAATTAATGGAAACCATCAAATAATTCTTGGTGGAAAAAAAGAAATTAAATCAAATCCTGGAATGATGATGATGGGAGGATTTGGAATGATACCAATAGGAACAATTGGAGCAATTTCTGTTTCTATCAATCCTACTTTCTTTGCTTTCAACTCTTACACAAATACAAAATCAACTTATATAGAATGTTTGTTTGATGAGAACTTCAATCATCTAGAGGGTGAATTTGAAAGGAATGTCTTTGATAAAATAAAAATTTATAAAGATTTGATTAACAAGTCAAATGAAGTTGATAAGATTGATACCGTATTTAAGTATGATGACTATTTTGTTTTTGGATTTTATAATTCAAGAAGTAAAACATATAATTTCAGAAAATTTAGTGACAAATTATAGGTCTTATTAGTTGTTAAAGATCCCTTTCAATTGAGAAAAGAAACGATCAATTAATCGTAAGTCTTCGGTAATTATATCTGCAGAACCAATCATTTCTTGTTTGAAAATGATTTCTTTATTGTATGAAGTTTTCATATTATTAGGCAAATCGACATTGATGAGATACATCCCATTTTTATCTGGAACGGGAGAAATACTTGAAATCACACCATTTAACACACCAAATTCATCACTTGGATAATTTTCTAGTTTTATTTGAACAGTTTGACCTTTTTTTATCTTTCCTGAATTTCTAACAGGAGCTTTTAACTTTGCAATAAAGTTTTTAGCTTCAGATGGAATAATGGTAAAAACCAAATCTCCATTTTGTACCGTTTGGTTTTCGTTCCAAAAACTTAAATATGATACCTTACCATCAATAGAAGATTTCAATATAAACTTTCGTTGCCAATCTTTTATGGCTATTCTTAACTGATTGAAAGATTGAATAACAGATTTTAACAATTGCATTTCTTCACGTGTTTTGTTTATCTGAGTCCCTTTTGAAGTTTTGTAACCGTTACTAATTGCTTCGTTTATTTGAGAAATTGAAAGACTTAAATTCTCATAAGAGCGCTCTGCTTGTAAGTATTCTTGTTGTTTGTTTTCATAGGTTTGCGCTGCAATAATTCCTTCATCAAACAATCCTTTTTGTCGGTCAAGGCTTGTTTTTTTTAGCAAAAGTTCAGAAGCATTTAATTTTTTTTGAGATTGCATACTTCGCAAGCGTCTTTTCATTTGTTTAATAGATGATTTGTTTGCAATAGACTCATTATTAAACGGCTGTAATTGTTTGTTGAGTGTATATTGCATGTAACTGTTTTCAAACAATGCGAAATCGGTTTCTAACTCACCTAAAAACAGTAAAGGCAATTGTTCTATAGGAAAATTAAAAGCGTTTTTATTTAGTTTAATAGTATCAACAATTGATTTTAATAAGAACACATCTTCATAATTTGCTGTATTTTCAAGTATGGCTATTGCTGTATTTTTTGAGACTTTGATAGTATCTTTTACTAAAAAGTTAGTGATTTTTCCATTTGTTTGAGCAAATATTTTTTCTGGTGGAATCTCTGTTGTCACTACAGATGCTGTTGTGATAATATCTGGATATTTTACAAACCACGAAATAAATAATAACATTATTAATAATAGCAACAACAAGGTATTTCCCCACCGTATCATCCAGTTTGGTACTGCTGTTAAGATTTCTTGTATTTGCTCACTACGGAGTTCTATTTCGTTATTGTTTGGCATAATTTATTTACCTAATTCCAATTGATTCTTCACTAAATGATAATAATTGCCTTTTAATGCTATTAATTCCTTATGGTTTCCTATTTCTACAATTTTCCCTTTATCTAACACAACAATTTGATGTGCATTTTTAACGGTGCTTAATCTATGCGCAATAACAACTGCAGTTTTATCAGAAAAAAACGTATTTAATTTTTCCATGATTACTTTTTCGTTATTGGCATCTAATGCAGATGTGGCTTCATCAAAAAATAAAAATTTAGGATTTTTATAAACAGCACGAGCTATCAATAAACGTTGTTTTTGACCTGTACTTAACCCTGTCCCTTCTGCTCCAATTTTTGTGTTATAACCTAAAGGTAAACCATCTATATAATCTGAAATATTAGCAACATCAATGGCGTGTGTCAATTTTTCTTGATTAATATGATCTTCACCAACTGCAATGTTTTGTGCAATAGTATCATTGAATATATACCCTTCTTGCATTACAACACCAACTTGAGAACGCCATACTTTTTGAGAAATGTTATTGAGATTAAAATTATTGATATTTATTTCTCCAGAATCAATATTATAAAAACGAAGTAATAATTTTATTAAAGTTGTTTTCCCGCTTCCGCTTACACCAACTATTGCAGTTGTTTTATTTGCAGGAATTGTGAGCGATAAATCTTTTATTACTGGCTCCAAAGCACCAACATATCTAAAGGATATGTTTTTTAAGTTAATCTCAGAATTATCTGGAATGTTGGTAATCTTTTGGTCACCATCTTTTTCTTCATTCTCCATATTATGGATTTCACCCAACCTATCAATAGAGATTTTAGCATCTTGTACATCGCGCATAAAACCAATCAATTGCATTACAGGACCGTTTAATTGACCTACGATGTAACTAATTGCCATCATCATTCCCAATGTTATTTCTCCGTCAATCACTAACTTTGCAGAAAGAATAGTAACAAGCATATTTTTAATTTCGTTGATGAAGTTAGAGCCAACACTTTGTGTTTGTTCAAGGGCTAAACTTTTAGTTGCTACTTTAAATAAACGTGCTTGCACGTATTCCCAATTCCAGCGCATACGTTTTTCGGCATTGTGCAATTTAATTTCTTGCATACCATTGATGAGTTCTATAACCTTACTCTGTTCTTGGCTTACTTCAGAAAAGCGTTTGTAATCAAGATCTTTCCGTCTTTTAAAGAAAAACAGTACCCAAGCAAAGTATAGCACACTTCCTATAACAAACACTGCAAATATTTGCATGCTATAATAACCTAAAATAAAGCTGAAAATGATAAGATTAAAGAACGAAAATAAAACCGTTAAAGATGAGGTTGTAAGAATTCTTTCTATTCTTTTATGATCATTGATGCGTTGTAATAAATCTCCAGTCATTCGTACGTCAAAGTATGAAAGTGGTAATTTCATTAATTTGATAAAGAAATCAGAAATTAAAGAAATGTTAATGCGAGTACTTAGGTGTAATAAGATCCAACTTCTTATGATTTCTAAAGCGGCTTTTCCAACAAATAAAAATAATTGGGCAAAAAGAATCAAGTAAATAAAGTTAATGTCTTGGTTTTTTATTCCTACGTCTACCACACTTTGAGTAAGAAAAGGGACTATTAATTGCAACAAACTACCAGCCAAAAGACCAATAATTAGTTGAACTATAAATTTTTTGTATTTAAAGAGGTATTTAAAAATAAAACTAAACCCAAATTTTTCCTCTTCTTCAAATTCTGATTGATAGAATAGTGGTGTTGGCTCAACTAATAGCGCAATCCCTTCTTGTGTAGTATCATCAGCGTTGTTACCAACCCAGCGCTTCAAAAATTCTTCTTTAGTAAATGTTGCTAAGCCATGTCCAGGATCTGATATATATAGTACCCCATTTTTTATTTTATACAACACTACATAATGATCTTTGTTCCAATGTAAGATACAAGGCAATGGAGCTTCTAATAATTTCTCATAAGACAATTTTACACCCAAGGATTTAAAACCCATAGATTCTACAGCATCACTTAAGCCAAGAAGACTACTGCCTTCACGTGTGGTTTCGCTAAGCATGCGGAGTTGTTGTGTATTAATGGTCTTGCCATAGTGTTTGGCAATGATTTTAATACAGGTAGGACCGCAATCCTTTGCTTCTGTTTGTATGTAATTTGGAAATTTTTTTTGCACAAATTAAATTTAAGGGATAGGAACAGTTATAATTTATATAAAGAGTAGGCAAAAAGAAACCTACTCTTTAATAGACAAAATAATTACTTACCCTGCTTATTTTAAAATTTATTCAAAATACACAAGGAGTATCATTTAATTATATACCTGCTAAGTCACAAGCAGGTCTAGACCAACTAATACAAGATCCAGAAGCACAGCATTCATAATATGGACAGTCATCTGATGTAGAACAAGATCTCTCTCCATCTGGAGCACCACCATTAATTTGTTTTTGTTCATTTTTGTTTAGGGCTTTCCCTAAGTTCTTTAAATTTTTCATAATTAAAATATTAAATATTAAATTTGCCGTGAACATTTAAAGACACTCACAGTTTGTGTCTATTCTTCGCGAGAGAAATATGTTTATTAGGAGTTAGTTTTTACTGGCTCCTTTTTTATTATTTTTTGTCATTCCTGCGAAGGCAGGAATCTATAATTAGTTTAGGTTTGGATTCCTGCCTTCGCAGGAATGACAATAAGGCTCATTAAGTTGTCACTAATTCATTCTGATGATTATTTGTTGCCTTCTCAGCCAACTCTTCAATAAAATAAATCAAATCACTTCTATCATATTCTTGAGGATAAGATTTACCATTAATTAAAATTTCTGGAGTGAAATTGATATTGTTGTTTTTACACCATTCATTTTCTTTGTTTAAAACTGAGGTAAACTTTTCTTTTTCATAGCAAGATTCCCATTTGTTTAACCATTCTTCTGAAGTTATTCCACCATATATATCGTGCAGTGCATCTAAACACGATAAAGGATTAGAATTGTAAATCTCTAATAATCTACTTGTAATTTTAACGACATCATTTTCTGGGTTATCTGTGTTAATATTAAAACGAACACATATTTGTACATCTTTACTATACTTTTTTAGGATGTCTTCAATTAAGGTATGTACACTTTTACAATGCCCACAAAAAGGGTTGGTTATAACTGTAATGTTTAATGGCGAATTTGTATTTCCAAAAACAATTTCAGAAGCATTACTAATTGTTGTATCAATTGACTTTGATTTTTCTAAAAGCATATTGAATAGATTGAAATTTCGTTTGAATTTGTAATAGTCAAGTTTTGTTTGACTTAACTCTTTTAATGATTTAATTTTTGGAGAAATGTAATTCCATAAGGTAACTGTAATTAAAAAGCCTAAACTTGTAAGTAAAATTGATTTTGGTGAAAATGAAAAAGTAGCAATATTTGAGTTCACTAAAACAATTACCGCTTGTGCCCAAAGAGTTCCAACAATTCCC
This sequence comes from uncultured Flavobacteriaceae bacterium, assembly GCA_938018045.1. Lineage (GTDB taxonomy): Bacteria > Bacteroidota > Bacteroidia > Flavobacteriales > Flavobacteriaceae > Urechidicola. The sequence continues at coordinate 7,047 of CALIIP010000141.1, read as the reverse complement.
AAACACAACAAGCACCATTTTTTTACTATTATTGCTTGATAATAGATAGAATATATTGTTATAGGTAATGCAGCAATACTAATTGCGTATAAAGTGTTTAAATTATTTCCTTGAAGAAAAAGTAATAATGAGACAAGTGTCAATCCAGTAAAAAAAACAAAACTCAAATCACTTAATTTAAATCGATTAAACAGTAAAGCCCCTTTTGAACTTATTACGGCATCACAATCCTTTTTCTCTGTTGCACCAGAACAAAAAGCGTCACCTAAAGTAGTTTGATTTCCTTGTTCTTGTTGAATAATAGCATTACTTATAAAAACACCAATAGCACATAAAACAAAATAAAGAATGAAAGTAACAGAGACTGTTGAAGTTGCTAATAAACCAACAAGTAATAATGATGTTAAGGCTAATAAAATTTTATCAAAGTTGTTTTTAGTTGTTTTACTTTCTAATAGTGCATCTTTTTCAACAGCAACAATAATTCCTGTAAACTTTTTTAAAAACTCATCATTAGTAAGTTTTTCTTTTTTCTTATTAGAAGTAATAATTGTACAATGTAAATTTCCTTTACTTACCACCACAAAATCATCTCCATTTCCACTTTTTATTTGTGCTAAAAAATTATTAGGCAATTGCTTTAATATTCCAGAATCAACAGGAACTGTTAAGGCAAGATTATCTATATTAAAATGAGATAAAACACCTGTAATTGCATGTAGACTTGGAAATGAAGGATGACTTTGTATTTGAAAACTAAGTTCTTTTTTGTCAAAGGCAATTTTATTTTTAACTAATAATTGTTGGACGAGATAAGTAATAGAGTCTTTCAAAAAGAGAAATTTTATAGGTTATTTCTCTTATGTTACATTGAATCAATTTTTGTTACCCAAAAAAGATTATTTTTTAATTTTTCTATACAAAAGGAGGGATAATATAATTAGAAGGCCAAGTATAATATAAAGATAAATAGAAGTTGAAGGTAGGGCGTTAACATCCCCAATTAAAACAATGGGCGACCAATAGTATGGAGACTGCTCACTTAATTGATGTGTATTTAAATAATTTAATTTGGCATCTCTAAGTGCTTCAGATTTTGTTTTCCCTTTTTTTAAGTTTGTATAAAAATCACTTAATATTTCTTGACTAGATTTATCATTTACATTCCATAAAGAAGAAACAACACTTTTAGAACCTGCATGAAAGAAACCTCTGGCTAAACTAAAAACGCCTTCTCCTGGATTTATTTCTCCTAATGAAGTTTTACAAGCACTCAACACTATCAGTTCCGCATTATTTTTCAGCGTATGCACTTCATTTAGATACATTTTTTGATCGTAAAAAGCAATCCAAGGAGCAATTGAATCATTTGCATTTGCATGCGTTGCAAGATGGATAATCTTATAATCATTGACTTTTGTTGTGAAGTTAGACTTTGTTGCAAGAGAGCCTGTCAGTAGTAATCCTGTGTAATTTGAGTTTGCTTCTTCTAACTCTTTTTTACTATTGTTTAGGCTAGATAAGTTCTCATAATTAAAATTGTAAGGTGCAATTCCAAGAAATTCTTTTAGCGACTTTTTATTAGATTCTTTTTGATTGTTTTTCTCTAAAAACGAAAGCGAATATGCATACGAAATCTCATAATCATTAATAAGATAACTGTTAGAATTATTTGAAGTTAAAAGCGCTTCAAATGGCACATTCTGAAGAGTGTAGTCAGGTATTACAATGAGTTTAGTTATGTTTTTAGAATCTACATTATTAGAAAAAGGAAATAAGGATTGATATAATTGATGTGCAACTATTTGGTAATTTGTTGCCTCTAATTTGGTGTTTATTGGTTTAGTAATGCTAGAGCTGTATGTCTCAATTTGAGAGTTTATCTCACTATCAATTTTATGAAGTTTTGCTGTATTTTTAGTAATAGTCATTAAAAAACCACCCTCGTCATTTAAGATGTATTCCAACACCATTGTTTGGTTGTCTAATCTTTTTTGAACTTCAATTAGTTTGCTAATTTCAATTGGTTTTTTATAGTTGTGGTAATCTGGATAAGAAGATTTTAATGATTTAATATATTCACTTAATTCAATTTTAGTGTTATAATATTCATTTTCAAGAGAGTCTTTTTTAGAAAGATTGTTATTTAATTCATTTTCGAGTCTATTAATTTTTTGTTTTAATTCTAACTCTTTTTCTAGTACTTCAATTGGAATATTTGCTTGTTTCTTAATTTGGTTTTCAGATATATTTTCGAGTAGTAATAATGCTTTATTTTTTTCCATAAAATAAAACGCTTCTTCGGGTTTATTTAAAAGATTACAAACTTTAACTGCATTAAAGTAAACCTCAGATGCTTGTTTTTGCCAAAACAATTTAGATTGTGTCTCGAGACTTTCTTGTTTAATTGCATCTAATAATTTATCAGCAATTATTAGATCCTCATACGATAATATTAATTGGTTTTTATCATTAGTAGTTTCATATGATTTTAAATAAATTTTTGCTTTCTGTTTTGTTAAAAGAAGTAAAAATGGTTTTTGATTAGACAACAGCATCTCATTGGTGTTTAGTTTGCTTTCACCACTATTTTTAACAACTGTGTTCAATGCATTATTTATATTTATTAAAGATTCATTTATTATACTACGATCAAGGTAAAACTCAGACAATGCGAGTTGAATTATTCCATGTGTCGATTGATCTTTATGTACTAATTTTAATCCTTTATTTAAATAATAATTGGCACTATCATTTTTCACTTTATTAAACAGTTTGCCTAAAGATGTATAAGCTCTAACTTGCTTAATTGTATCTTTATTATATTTAGCTTTTTTTAAAGCATTGGAATAGTATTTTTTAGATTCATTAAAACTAAAAGTAAGGTCGTTTTTATAATAATTTCCGAAAGTGAAATTTAATGAATAATACTTATCATCAGTATAATTAAAAAGTTTACTTAGAGAATCGGCTTTATTTAAATGCAACAATTCCTTTTTTAAGCTTTCTTTCGTTTCAATAAAATCATAAAGTATAGATAAATTTATATAGTTATTGAATAAATCTTTATTGCTTAACAATTGTGGTTGAGAAATGCCTTTTTTATAATAAGTTTCTGATTGATAATAATTTCCAATTTCCCAATAATTTCTAGCCAATTCGGAATAACTTAGATAGGTTCTTCGGTCAATTTTAAAACTATCAATTACAACATTATAAAGAGTAATTGATTTATAATACTGTTTGTTTTTATGTAAAAAAAACCCTTGATTAAAAAGGGCTCTTTTATAACGAGCAGTATCTGTTAACTGTTTCCTCGAACTAACTTCAATATGAGAATATTTTATGGCTTTTCTATAATCTTTTTGAAGATAATACTTTACATTAGTATCATAAGCATGTTCAGCCAAACTATCTAATTCGTTATTTGCTTTATATTTATATATCAAACTATCAGTTTTTGTAATATTTTGACAAAAATTACTCCAAGAAATAGCTAGAAACAAATAAAAACAAATAGACCTATTCATAAGTGCAAATAAAATTAATTTCCACCGTCATCAGATAAAAGTATAATATCCGGATCAGTTGGAGTAACTGCATCGCCAGTTCCACCTGTTGGGCAAGTCCAAATAGCCCAAATTTCAGTATTAGGACCTATAACTGTATATGAACTAACATTATTATTTCGTCTAATGGTTTTTTTCTCATTGTAGGTTAAGAAAGTAGAGTATGTTATTGTGAAGTATGCAAAGTAACAATCTTGGCTAGTATTTGAACTCAAATTTGACTCAAGATCAATAACATTTGTTGTTTCTTCATGAATTACGTCATCAGTTATTGTTGTCCAACTTTGAAATGTAAACCCTGAAAAAAGAATTGTTAGGATAAATAAAATGTTCTTAAATTTGTTTTTCATATTATGATTATTTAATGTTTATAGCAATGTGTTCCAAATTTTGTAAATTTGTTACCCAACAAATTTTAAGCAAAGTAATAATTTTTTAGGAAACGAAATAATAAATGAGTAAAACAAACTATTTTATTGAAGGTCTGAGTGCCAAAAATGAAAAAGTAATTTTAGAAATATATCAAAATATTTTTCCTAAAGTAAAAAGTTTTATATTAAAAAATAAAGGTCAGCAGTCAGATGCAGAAGATGTTTTTCAAAATGCATTGTTGCAATTATCAGTACGATACATAAAAGAATCATTTGAAATAAAAACAAGTTTTGAAGCTTATTTATTTACTGTTTGTAAAAATTTGTGGCGTAGAGAATTAAATAAGTCAAAAAAATGGGTAACAAACGATAACGTTATTCAACTTCAAAGTAAAGAAGTGGATTTAGCATTAGCAACTCTTGAACAAGAACGATGGGAATTGTATGCGGAATACTTAAAAACGATTTCTGAAAACTGTAGAAAAGTGTTGCAATTATTTTTTAATAAAGTCTCTTATACTGACATTGTAGAAAAAATGGGTTATAATTCGGAAACAGTAGTAAGGCAGCGCGTGTTTAAGTGCAAAACAAAACTCACATCATTAATACAAAAAGACAAACGCTATAAATCTCTTATTGAATTATGAGTTTAGAAGACGATATAATAATTGAAAACTACTTAAGAGAAACACTTTCTGAAAGTGAAAATAAAGATTTCTTAAGTAGAGTAGAGAGTGACTCTAATTTTAAAAAGAAATTTTTACTTGAAAAACAACTTTTCGAAACGCTTAGTGAAGATGAATGGAGTTTTGGAAATCACAATCCAAAAGATATAAATGGATACAAAGAATTGTTTGAAAGTGCGGAAACAAAAGATTTAGAAAAAGTTATTCGTAATGTAAATAACGATTATCAAAAACCTAAAGGGAACCTGATAAAATGGCTTCTTTCAAGTGCAGCAACAATTGCAGTATTAGTTACAATTTATACTCTTTCCATCAAACCTACTTCCAATGAAGAATTATATACAGCATATATAAATAAAACAGAATTACCTTCATTAATTGTGAGAGGTGAAAACCAAGAGAAGTTAGCATTAGCACAACAATATTTTGAAAGTCATGAGTATGATAAAGCATTTGAAATTTTTGAAAAAGAATTGGAAATCGTCAAAAACAATGACGCTTCTATTTATTTATACATGGGAATTTCTCAATTAGAACTTAACAAGATTTCTGAAGCAGAAGAGATATTTGACACCCTAATTAAAAGTGACTTAATAGATGCGCCCAAAGGGAAATGGTATAAAGCTTTATTATATGTTAAAAACAATAATATTGATAAGGCAAAACAACTCCTCACAGAAATTATAAATTCGTCTTCTTATAATTCTAAACAAGCGGAAAAACTCTTACAAGAATTGTAAACTTAACCCATACTTTCTTAAACATTAGGCTGAAATTAGATTTAAAAGTATATTTATACTTTTAAAATCTAAATATGAACGAATACGTATCCATAGACACATTAAAATTCTTATTATACAATGTGCACCAAGCCGAAGAATTATTAAATAAAGAGCGTTTTGCTGATTATGATAAAACAGCATTAGACATTTTTATTGATTCCATAAAAACTTTTTCCGACACCACTTTATTTCCTTTTATAAAAGAAATGGACGAGAAACCATCCTATTATAAAGATGGGAAAATACATGTACATCCACAGTTTGAACACATTATAAAAGGTGGAGGAGAATTAGGTGTTGTAGGTGCTGGTTTTGATTATGACGATGGCGGAATGCAATTGCCTTCTATGTTTTTTCATGCTGCATATTTTATTATGGAAGCTGCAAATAATCATGTTCCTGGATATTTTGGTCTAACGGCAGGTTCAGCAAATTTGATTCTTTCTTTTGCTAGCCAAAAATTAAAAGATATATATGTACCAAACATGCTCGACATGACTTGGGGAGGGACTATGTGTTTGACAGAGCCACAAGCAGGAAGTTCACTTTCTGATGTAGCAACAACTGCATCACCAACCGATAATGAGTATCACTTAATCAAAGGTCAAAAAATATTTATTTCTTCAGGAGATCATCAGTACTCTAGTAATTTTGTTCATTTAGTGTTGGCACGAATTGATGGTGCACCAAAAGGAACCAAAGGAGTTTCGTTATTTATTGTGCCTAAAAATCGTCCGACAGCGAATGATGATTTTACTTATAACGACGCTGCTATAGTTGGCGAATTTGAAAAAATGGGGCAAAAGGGATACTGTACAACACACATCGCGTTTGGCGATAATGATGATTGTAGAGGCTGGCTTGTAGGCGAGCCAAATAAAGGATTATCATATATGTTTCAAATGATGAATGAAGCGCGAATTGCTACAGGAAGAATGGGAACTGCAATCGCTTCTGCTGCATATTATTCGTCATTGAAATATGCAAATGAGCGTCCGCAAGGAAGAAAATTAAACAGTTCAGGTCAAAAAAATACAGAAGAAGGTCAGACGTTAATTATCAATCATCCAGATATTAAAAGGTTGCTGTTTAGTCAAAAAGCAATTGTTGAAGGTTCGTTGAGTTTGACGCTTCAGACTGCAAGTTATTGTGATAAAGAAATTACAAGTACATCAGAAGAAGAGAGAGAGAAATACCATTTGTTGTTAGAGTTACTTACGCCAATTTCGAAAACATATTCTGCAGAAAAAGGAATAGAATCTACAAGTAATGCAATTCAGATTTTAGGAGGATATGGCTTCTGTTTTGATTTTATGCCGCAACAATACTATAGAGATATTAGAATTATAGCATTGTATGAAGGAACTACAGGAATACAATCTTTGGATTTATTAGGAAGAAAAATTACTGCAAAAAATGGTAAAGCATTAGAGTTATTGGCAGTTGAAATTCAAGAAACGATTAAAAAAGCTTCAAATTTTGAAGAATTACAACCATTTGCAAACACATTGTTAGAAAATCTTGGCTTGGTACAAAAAGTAATTGGCACATTAATGCCGCATGCAATGAAAGGAAATTACGAACGTTTTCTTGCTGATGCTACTGTATTTATGGATTTCTTTGGAACCATAGTTATCGG
>CALIIP010000140.1 GCA_938018045.1 uncultured Flavobacteriaceae bacterium | reverse complement strand
GAAAATGTTATGTCTACAGAAGGAACATTATCAGCAAGTTCAGATTCAATTCCTTCATTTGAAAGCAATTCTTTTAATTCTGTTGCTTGTTCCAAAGTTGAAAATTTTCTGAATATCGCATAATTTTCATTCATTCAAAGTAGTTTTTTAATGTATGCCAATGAGTTCGTGTACGGAGTTTGTTATGTTGATTAGCAACTAAATTAGTAAAAGAAAACGAAGCAGAGGAAAATTCGCTAGGATTATTGGAGTACATACAGAAGGAGCTATTAACTATGCGCATTGTTATCAGTAGTTTTCTCTTCTATTCCTAGATTTTTATAAATCAATTCTTATATTTTTTTCGAGAAAATTATATTTTCATATGCTTTTCCACTGACAAGAAAATTTAATTCTCCAACGTTTTTAAACTCATTTCTTTCATAGAATCTAATGGCTCTAATGTTTTTTATGTAAACAGAAAGCCACATGGTATCTAATTGTAATGCTTTAGCTTTCTCTTCAACAAAAGTTAAAAGTTGTTGTCCAATTTTTAATGGTATAAATTCATTTTGAATGAAGATCCTTTCAAGGCGACAATTGTTTTGAGAGGCTACACTTTCTTGTTTTTCGTTTACTACTAGTTTTGCATAACCAACCGGTAAATCATCAACATAAACAATATAGAAAAGGTTTTTAGGGTTATTTATGTCTTCTTTCGTTTTAGAAACTGAAAAATTATTGTTTAGGTATTTTAATAGATTGCTTTTATCATCTATATAATGACCATGAGATTCAGCCCATGTTACTCTTCCTAAAAGTGCCAAAACGACTGTGTCTGCTTCTTTAGCTATTTCTATTTTAATCATTATTTATCTTTTTTCTATTTGAATAATTAAATTTGGTAACTATTCTGTTTTTAAAATCAATACAACAAATATAGAGTGTAATATCTTATTTTTACTTTATAATCAAAACTGTTTTTATATATTTACATTCGATTATATCGAATAATTAACAATAAAATTTTGATTACAAATGGATGTATTAGATAAGAAGATACTTGAAATGCTAAAAATTAATGCCAGAGAAAGCTTCGCTAATATTGGAAAAGAAGTTGGGTTATCTGCTCCTGCCATAGGTAAACGTGTTAGGCAAATGGAAGAAGAAGGCATAATAGAAGGCTATGCTTTAAAAGTGAATCATGAAAAATTAGGGATTGAGACTAAAGCATATATAACATTAGTAATGCACCAAGGACCAAAAGGAACATCTGATGCTCAAAAACAAATACGAGCAATGGAAGAAGTGCAAAGTTGTGATAGAATTACGGGTGATGATTGCTTATGCCTTTTAGGTTATTTTAGAAACAATAGACATCTTATTTCCTTTCTTGAAAAAATATCAGAGTATGGTGCTTCTAAAACACGTATTATTTTAGAAGTGTAATTCATTACACACGTTGTTGTAATACGTTTTATCGCTTGTATATTAAAGAGTTTTCAATTTCTTTAACTGTTTGTAACCAATCTTTATCTTCTAACATAAACATTTCTAAAGGTAATTCTAGACTTTCACCTTCCATCGAATTTTGTAGTGTATGAATACAAGCTGTTCTCGAATTATCTGAATATGTGTCAAGCAAAAAACCAAGTACCAAAATACTTTCGTTGTTTCTTATCATTACATATTGATAAACTTCTTTAATCACATTAACTTTTGCGAAATTCTGTTGAAATTTTTTTAAGTGTTTTCCAAAAATTGGTTTCATAGGTGTTCCAACTTGCACCTCTGTTTCTTCTTGAATTGTTTCAGTTTTTATATTTTCCTTATTTCTCTCTAGAACAAACATTGTTGGCAAATCAGTATCAATAACAATTCGGTCAATTCCGTGAGTTTGGCAAAAATCAATCGCATCTTTAGCGTTCATAGCTGTATATTCCGTTTCTTCTTTTGACCATTCCAAAAGTTTTTTGGGGGATGTGAACGCACCTAGAACTGTTAAACCATCTTGATTAAATACGGAAGTTAATTTTAATGTTGTGCCTTTTTTTAATGTTTTCCATTCATCTTTATCTTCTCCGTCATTAACTGAAGGAAGTATTAGTATAGAATTTCCGTTTACTATTTCATTAAAAGCGTTTTGATAATTTTCTTGACTTAGGTCTTTTCCATAGATTTCTAAAAGATGAATTAATTTGTCATTAATTGGCTTTTCATTTTCGATTTTTGACTGTTTATTTTTAGACCCGAAAAGTTTGTCAAATATTCCCATAGTTTTTTCAAATGTGTTACGTTGTGTTCATTTAAGTTTAGTAGCGTTGACTATAACTAAGCTAGTAAAAGAAAACGAACTAGAGCAAAATCTGTAGGATTTTCGCTGTACACAAAAACCAATAATTAATTAGATACGGTGTTGTGTACTGTTCTACTAACGACTGATTTCCTTAGCCCAATCACCTCTGTAAATTATTTTTTGATCATGAATTTTAAAGGTGAATTTTCCATACCTAACAGATATTCCAGCAGATGCATTTACAACCCAGCAATTATCAGGAATATTAAAGAAATTTTCAGAAGTAATTACTGTTTTATCCATTTGATCATTAAGAGAAACAGATACCTGTGGACCTACGTCCCATCCAAGATGTGTATTATAGCTAACTATTAAATCACCAATCAGTTTGAAATTTTCATTGGTTTCTATTTTTGTTTTAATGCTTCCAACTTTTATGTTGTTTAAATCTTTTTCAGGTGTGACTTCTATAGTTAATTTTGGCAATTCAATAGCTGTTTTAGAAGCCAGAATTATAATAGATTCGTTTTTGACAATGTTACCTTCACTATCAAAAAACTCAAAAGCAAGCTCCATTGCTTCTATATCAACTGGATTAATTGTTAATTGATCTGTAAAATAACCTTCGTTAGTTATTTTTTTAGAATAGATAATTTCATCACGTGATTTTACAACCACTTTTTTAATACTTTTATCATTATAAAACTCTAAAGGTATAGTTGTATTGGTGTGTACTGTTTTGTTTTTAGGGCTTATAATGAGCCCTTTCATATAATCACGCATGGCAAACCAAACTGGGCGTGGTGAGCCATATTTGTCGTTTACATCTTTATAACCCCAAAAGCCAAACCATTCTTCAGGTTGCTCTTTATTATGGATGCTTTTTTCGCCTCCTTTCCACCAACCATCTGCATAATAAAATGGACACATGCCTAAAGCTCCAGCATCAATAAGATCTCGGTAATTTGATATAAGTCCGTCACTTTGTTGTTTTAAGGTTCGTGAACCAAAACTTCCAAAACCTCCTTTTGGTGATACTGAATGTCCAAATTCAGTAATTATAAATGGTTTATCTAATCCGTTTAATTCATTTAAACCTTTAATATAATCTCTAAATCCCATTGTTGCAGTTTGCCCTTCATTGTAGCCATAACAATTGTAAGCGTATACATCATACATACTTTCGTCCATATAATCACTAATCATGGCATTTGCAGAAAGTGTTACTGGAACATTTGGATGATTCACATGAATCATATCTATCATCATTTTCATCAAGTCTTTAAATGCCCTGGCTGAAACCTTATGAATGTGATCTGTTTGGGGTTCATTGATAACTAGATACGTAATTATGCAATCATATTTTGGTGCATATTTCAATATATTTTCAAGCTGTGTCTTGCAATGATTTATAAATTTAGGATCACTATAATCTTCTTCTGGATTAACTTCTAAACCCATAATTAGTTTTAAACCTGATTCTTGTACAAGTTTTAACTGTGCTTCAGAATATTGACTCCAAGTTCTTATCGTATTATAACCACCTTTTTTAATGTTCTCGAGATCAAATTTCATTAACTCCAAATGATCTTTCTTTTTATCTTCATAAGGATGTTGTCCTGGACGTGCACCTATTTCGTAACCTATTGCTTTAATAAAAAACTTTTCTCCATTAAGGTAGTACCAGTTGTCTTTTAGTTCAATTTTTGTTGCTGTTATTTCAGTAATCGTTGTCTTTTCCGACTCAGAACATCCGCAAATCAGTTGGGCAAGACATACAATGAATATTAATGCTAAATTTTGTTTCATTTACTTTTTTTTGATTGTAAACAACGTGTTCGTGAATGGTTAATTACGTTGGCTAGGTCTAAATTAGCAAAAGAAAACTAATCAGAGGTAAATCCGTAGGATTTTTCGAGTGCACACAAAAGAGTAATTAATTACACACGTTGTTGTAAGTAGTTATTTAAATCGATTTCTATTCTTTTTAAAGTAATTTTCAACATTCGGTTTCTGTTTAGTTTGTTTAAATCGAAACAACGTATTTTTAGTTATTGCTTCCTTAGTCCTAAATTCGGTTTCATTTTTTATTACAAAACTGGAGTCAGATTTTATTGTTCCATTTAATTCGTATAAATAAGCTGAATTGAAAGAATCTTTGTTTGGGTTTTGCATTTCAATGCTGTAAAATTGCATTTTAATACTACCGTCATTAACTTTCACCAAACCTTTATTTCCAATGTCGTTTGGTTTAAAGCCACACATTCGTTTAGTTCTTTTTATTTCAGAATTTTGTGAGTCAAGCATTAATTCAATAGTTCTATGCGCACTTTCATAAGTGTTTTCGTAAGATTCTTTTTTAGCACAAGAATAAGTTGTAGGTCCTTCAATTCCACGAATATTAACCATAAAACCATCTTCGTAAATAAAAAAGACAGATAGATATTTTATTTTTGTTCCCTCTATTTTGTCATAACCTTTAATTGCATCACGCTCTAATTCGGCAAAATAGTAACCATCTAGTTTTAAAGTGTTTTTCGGGATCCAGCTATTCTCAAAATTTATCAGTTTATTCTTATGATGCGTCTTAAATATTCCGCAAGAATTGGTTGTAAGAATTACAATTAAGACTATTAACATTCTGTTTTTCAAAGGTTTATTTTAAGTATATGTGTTGTTCGCTACTTTTGATTTCTAAAATTTTAAGATTTATTGTCATCTTTTTTGTTACCCTTTTGCGTTAATTCGGTTTATTTTTGGTTTAATAAGAACTGATACGGCTACCATTACCGATGGAATTGCCAAAATGATTGACGCTATTAATAATTTCGTAGGACTGTCTAAAACATTTTCACCCGTAATTAAGCCATTTATTTTGCCTGGTGTGTATAGTTCAAAGTAATCTCCGTATAAATAACAGAAGATTACTGAAGCCCACAATGCAGCTAATTTAATTTTGATATTTACTTTTGGATTTTCTAACATTCTGACCTGATTATTAATGATTT
>CALIIP010000139.1 GCA_938018045.1 uncultured Flavobacteriaceae bacterium | reverse complement strand
GCTATTCTAATTCTTATTTCACTCTAAAATTAGGGGCTGATTCTTATGAGTATCTAGAAAGCGGTAATGTGGTGTATTTGGAAGAAAACCAAAACAAGCCTGTTTCAGGTTTTGCAGGAATAAAAGCCCAAGAGAAAATTGAAAAAACCTTGATTTTCGGTGTTGAAAATCACGGTCGCGGAAGTGTTATTTATATGGTTGACAATCCATTATTTAGAGGTTTTTGGGAAAACGGAAAACTATTCTTTGCGAATGCACTTTTTATGGTGGATTAGCCAATGCTAATGACACTAATTAAGAATCATTTACAAAGGTATATTATAAGTATAATATACCGCTAAACTTGTGCAACGCCCTTATTTTATTGGATTTAGTTAAATTACGGATAAAAAAGGGCTAAGCGTAATATTACGCTTAGCCAATTGTTGGCAACAATCTAAAAAATGTTCGCAAATGTTAACATAATGAAATTAGCCTTTGATGCGTTGGAACACGCATCAATGAAGGAAAATTTCTCTGATTTTATGAATCAATTAATTCAAAAGGCTTTTGACCTTTGGGAATTTAAAGATTTTGAATCTGCTATTGAAAAATGCAATGAATTCATCGAATGGAATTCGGAAATTGAATTCGTGCATTTATTTAAAGCAATGATTTACTCATCGGAACAAAAGTTTGGCTTGTCCCAAAATATAGTTGACGGAATAGATAAAGACGCATATGAAGATTATGAATTAAAAATAGCCCTTTTTATTTCTTCAATAAACCACTTTTATACTGACAAATTCCTTGACGCATTGAACTTTTGTAATGAGTTCATTAAACTAGATGATGGAACATTTCGAGAAATCTATATTATTAGAGGATTTTCGAATGCATCTTTAGAAAATCATAAAGAAGCCATTAGAGATTTTAAAATTGCATTAAAAGATAAAAATCAAATCGAGGCAATTAAAGCAAACCTCGCCTACAGTTATTTAAGAAACAAGAATCATTTAAAAGCTTTGTTGATTTATAGGAAGATTTCTAAGTTCTATCCTAATCATTGGAAAGTTCAATATAATACAGGTTTGTCATACTTCAAATTTGCTTTATTCAAAAAAGCAATGCCATTTCTAAATAAAGCTGAAGTATTAAAAGCAGACTTCGCAGGAACATACTTGACAAGAGGATTTATATATCTAAAAAAAGGAAAAAGTGAATTAGCTCATAATGACTTTCTGAAAGCCAAAGAACTTGGAGCTGAAAAAAACTATGAAATTATTATGAAAAAATATTATCATAAATATTAAAAAGACTGTTGCCAACAAAACCTAAACGTAATGCGGACTTTAGGGCTAAATCTAAAGGTCTGCGTATATTTACTAAGTCGCTAAATCTTATGGATTTAGCTTTGGACAAGAAAAATAAAACTAAACAATAAGCTTTAGCTTCGTGCGTAGACGGAAACGAAAAGTTCCCTTACTTCCGCACTACGCTTAGCTCAGTCGTTGGCAAAAATAGCTCATTAAGTAAATTCCCTATTTCCTAAATTCTTATGCACACGCAATTGGACTCTGAAAAGGTTTGCGCATATGGACCTTACTCGAACGGGTAGATGGACTTTCCAATCTGCGGAATCGTAAAGCAATCGTTACGGGATCGTTGGGCAATCGCACCGGAATCTACGTAAAGAGCCTGTGCTTACTCCTATGCATCGCAACTTTTGCCAACAAAGCCTATGAATTAATTGCTATGGATTTTCCTCACGGAAAATCTTGCGCAATAATTAGTAACTTCACATTACGCTGGAAACGTCCTAACGGACATTTCCGCAACTAATCTTAGCCCAGGCGTTGGCAACAATATTGAAAAACCACATTGATTACTAAAATAACATATACCTTTTTATTTTTCTTTACCGTTTTTACAGCATTCGGACAACGGACTTTAAGCGGGAGGACAATCGACCAATTTATGGATACTGCCATAGGCATAACTATATATGACAAAGACACCACCGAAATTGGGCAGTCCGATATTAATGGGTATTTCGAAATTAAATTACCCAAAGAAATTGATAAATTAATATTTACTGGACTTGGCTACGAATGGGCAACTTTAACCATTACTAAAGAATGTAAAAATCTAGAGGTAATTCTATTTATGGCTTCTACTTATGATTTTATGTCACCTAGCAAAGTTGACAGACTTCGTGAAAAAGAATTTGAAAAATTATCCGAGTTACACTTTCAAGCGTTTCAAAAAGGACTTTTTAAAACCGAAGAACCTTGTGTTATTCGAAAGTTTGAACCAATAAAGCCAAGACTTGATATTATCGGTCGGCAAATGGACTTAACAAAAAAACAAATCAAATCAACATTTAAGGAACTTGAAATCGGCAATGTTGTTAAGGTTCCTTCAGAAACTTGGTCAGCTTATACAGACGGAACTGATTACGGCTGTTTAGTAACAGGCACTATCGTTGGAAAAAATCGAAAAAAGCGTAGCTATAATTTGATTTTAAAAGTGACCAATAACATTTGCAGAAACGAACAAGCAACATACAATGGAGAAAAGGTAAAAATTGGAGATTCCATTACGCACAATATGAAATATTATAAAATAATAACCGAATAAAATACTGTTGCCAACAAAGCCTATAATTAATACGGACTTTGGTCTTTACGCCAAGGTCTGTGTATATTTATGAAGTCGCAAAATCTTTGGGATTTTGCTTTCGAACAAAAAAAGAAAAAACAAAACCAAAAGCTTTTGCTTAGCGCGTATCTGGAAATCCGTTGGATTTCCGCACCGCACTAATCATAGCCCAGCCGTTATAGCCAATATTGAAAATCGCCTATGGGAACTTGGGGAACTGGAATTTCTTCAAATGATGTTTACGAAGATGTAAACTATGAATTCTTTGAACTTTATAATCAGGGACTTGAGGTTTCTGAAATAACAGCAAAAATAATTAGTGAAAATCAAGATTTAATTAATTCTCCTGAAGACCAGAATAATTTTTGGATAACAATTGCGAAAGGACAATGGGAATGTAAAGAGTTGGATTCGAAAATACTTGAAAGAATAAGAAGAATCGTAGAATCGGAAAAGGACATTGAACTTTGGCGGGAATTGGATGCAAGTCAAAGTGATTTGAAAAAACGTCAAAAAGTCTTGGTTGCTTTTCTAGCAAAAATCCAAACTAAAAAAAAGAACGCAAGAAAACGGGTTAAGAAAAAGTTCCGTGATTCAATATTTGAAAAAGGAGATTGTTTAGTATTTCACTTAAAAAATGGACTTTACTGCGGTGCTTTTGTACTGGAGAGTGAAAAAAATACTGAATTTGGCTTGAATTTAATTGCAATAACTGATATTAAAACTAAAAGCAAACCACTCATTTCAGAATTTGAAAAGGCGAATGTTCATTTTTCTCTCGAACAACAAATTACAAAGAAATTTAAGCCAACGGCTCAAATATTCTGGTATCACGCTCAGTTCTACAAAAAAGCTGAAACGGAGTTCGAGGTTATCGGACAACTTAAAGTAACGCAATCATATAATCCAGAAAAAGATTATCAAAGATTTTCTAATTGGGATAATATGTCCCATTATTTGCAAAAATATTACGACGACATTGAGGCTAATAAGTGTGACGGGAATTTGAAATTGAAAAAACTACGCAAAAAATACTGGCTATAACAAAACCTATAAACAATACAGGCATAGGGCTTAAACGAATGGTTTGCGTATTTTTATGAGGTCGCGAAATCTTTGGGATTTCGCTTTGACAAAATAAAGAAAAAACAAAACCAAAAGATTTCGCTACGTGCGTGGCGGAAAGCAAACGCTAGTTTGCTCCCGTACTGTTCATAGCTCAACCGTT
>CALIIP010000138.1 GCA_938018045.1 uncultured Flavobacteriaceae bacterium | reverse complement strand
GAAAAATCTTATGGCGGACAAGAAACTGATCAAGCATTTGCAATTACAAAAACTTCCGACGGAAATTTCATTATAACAGGAGACACAAGAAGCAGTGATATAGATGTAGATGCAAATTATGGATCGGCAGATATTTGGGCAATAAAAATAAATCCTTCAGGAGACTTGGTTTGGAAGAAAAACTTTGGAGGTGCATCTTTTGACACATCAAAAGATATTATTGCATCACAAAATGGTGGGTTTTTTATAACAGGAAATTCTAGAAGTGCAGATCAAGACCTAACTAAAAACAATGGAAATAATGATGTTTGGATTCTTAAAATTTCTGAATCTGGAAATCTAGAATGGGAAAAATCAATAGGCGGAACCGAAATAGATCTTTCATTTGGAATTACAGAATTAAGTAATAACAGTATTGTTGTAGTTGGTGAATCTTGGAGTTCTGACAATGACATATCAGAAAATAAAGGCTTTTCTGATTTACTAATAATAAATATTGAATAAGATGAAATTCATAAAAATCTTTTTAACCTTTACGCTTATTATTTCTTTTTTTGGATGTGATGATGACTATGATACAATAATATTTGGAGGTACAATTTCAATAAATTTCAATCATTATTGGGATGGACAACAAGTAACTTCAGCAGATTTTAATACCGAAACCTATACAAATGAAAATAACGACATCTTGACTATCAGTAAATTAAGATATCTAGTTTCAAATATCACACTCCATAAATCTGACGGAAGCAGCACAAAATTAGTAGATTATTATTTAGTTGATTTAAGCGGCGGTACTTCTTTTTCTATTTCTGATATTCTTGATGGCAACGATTATTCTAGCATTTCATTTACCTTCGGATTTAATGAAGCAGACAATATTGATGGTAATTATATAGACTTAAACTCTAAATCATGGAATTGGCCAACTATGCTTGGCGGAGGTTACCACTTTATGCAATTTGAAGGAAAATATGGCGCAACAGGAACTGAGAACCCTTTTGCATATCATAACGGAACAGCAAGAGTTAGCACTGGAGTTTTTGAACAAAACTTTTTTAACGTTTCTTTGGAAGGGTTTACTTCTTCAGAGAGCGAAACAATTGTCGAAATCAAAATGAATCTTGACCAATGGTTTGAAGATCCTTACACTTGGGATTTAGACACATACAACACTACTTTAATGCCAAATTATAATGCGCAAAAATTGATGCAACAAAATGGCGCATCCGTATTTAGTTTAGGAATAGTAAATTAATGATGAAATGGTTAAAAATATTAGTTATAGCGACTCTTTTCGTTTCATGTGATGAAAACGGAATAGAAGGTTATACGCCATATTCTCCTACTTTACAACCGTTAAACATTCCGCAAATATTTTCTGATAACATTTTGCCTCCAATAATTCCACTAGACAATCCTCAAACAGTTGAAGGTGTTGCCTTAGGAAGAAAATTATTTTTCGACACAATTTTATCTGCAAACAACTCACAAGCGTGTGCATCATGTCATTCGCCTGAAAATGCTTTTACAGACTCAGATCGTTTTAGTGAAGGTATTGATGGCATTCAAGGCAATCGAAACTCAATGCCAATATTTAATTTAGCATGGAATTATGATGATAATTTCTTTTGGGACGGACGCTCTTTTGGTCTAGAAAAACAAGCATTAGAACCAGTAGAAAACCCTATCGAAATGCATAATACTTGGAAAGAAGCAATCATCAGCTTACAAAATGATGGTGAATATCCTAATTTATTTTTTGATGCCTTCGGAACTCAAACAATAGATTCTATATTAGTAACCAAAGCCATTGCACAATTTGAACGAACATTAATTTCTGCAAATTCAAGATTTGATAAACATTTATTGAATCAAATTACGTTAACTCCATCAGAATTAAATGGTTTTAATGTTTTTATGGACGAATCAAAAGGAGATTGTTTTCATTGCCATGGAAACGCAAATAATCCGCTTTGGACAGACAATGATTTTCATAACAATGGTTTAGATGCAACATTTTTAGACATTGGTTTAGGTAAATTCACAGGGAATCCTGCAGACAATGGTAAGTTCAAATCGCCTTCTTTACGAAACCTTAAGTTTACTGCACCTTATATGCACGATGGCCGTTTTGCAACTATTGATGATGTAATCAATCATTATTCTGAAGGCTTAGTAAATTCTTCAACTATTGACCCATTAATGAAGGCTGTAAATGATGGAGGTGTTCAACTTTCTGCTAGTGATAAAACTGATTTAAAAGCATTCCTTCTTTCGCTTTCTGATGATGAATTTATCACAAATCCGGCCTTTCAAAATCCTAACTAATTCTTTTGTAAGAATTTTCTATTACACTATTGGTTTTATCAATTTAACAATACGTTGAATATCATTTATTGTCACTATATTTGCAAACCAATTTAGAATTAATCTAAATTTAAAATTATGATAAAAGTATCAGACATAGCAAAAAAGAAAGTTGTCGAATTAATGACTGATGATGGTTATGACGCAACAACAGATTTTGTGCGTGTAGGCGTTAAAAGTGGAGGATGTTCAGGACTTTCTTACAATTTAGATTTTGATAAAAATCAAGTTGAAGGAGATAAAGTGTTTGAAGATAATGGTGTTAAAATCATTATTGACAAAAAGAGTTTTTTATATCTTGTAGGAACAACTTTAGAGTATTCTGGAGGTTTGAACGGTACAGGTTTTGTTTTTAACAATCCGAATGCTAATAGAACTTGTGGATGTGGTGAATCTTTTAGTTTATAAAGTAGAAGGTAAAAAAGTTAAAAAGTACATGGCGAAATTTAATTCTTTTGAAGAAATTTTATCTTGGCAAAGGGCTAGAGAATTAAATGTCATAATTTATAAAATTACAAATTCAAGTCTTTTATTTTCAAAAGATTTTGGGTTAAGAGACCAAATAAGAAGAGCGTCTGTTTCAATATCTTCAAATATTGCTGAAGGTTTTGAAAGGCAGACAACAAAAGAATTTATTCGGTTTTTATATATTGCGAAAGCATCGGCTGGAGAAGTTAGGTCTCAATTATATCTTTCATATGATATAAAATATATTGAAAAAGAAGAATTTGAAAAATTAAAGTTAAAAGTAAATGAAGTTTCAAAATTATTAAGCGGTTTGTTAAAATATTTACACTCAACTTTATAAACTTTTGTACTTTAAAACATTATAAACTTAAAAATGAACAAATATACAGAGGACGATTTAAAAAAAGAACTTGAAACTCAAGAATATGAGTATGGTTTTTATACAGAACTTGAATCTGAAACATTCCCAAAAGGTCTGAATGAAGATATCGTTCGCGCAATTTCTAAAAAGAAAGAAGAACCAGAATGGATGACTAATTGGCGTTTGGAAGCATTTCGTATTTGGCAAGAAATGGAAGAACCAGATTGGGCGAATGTAAATTATGAAAAGCCAGATTTTCAAGATATCGCTTACTATTCTGCACCTAAGGCTGCTGACCCAAATAAAACGTTAGATGATGTAGATTCCGAATTATTGGCCATGTACAAGAAATTAGGAATATCTATAGATGAGCAGAAAAAAATGAATAATATAGCAATGGATATTGTTGTAGATTCTGTTTCTGTAGCAACTACTTTTAAGAAAACATTGGCCGAAAAAGGAATCCTTTTTATGCCGATTTCTGAAGCAATTCAAGAACATCCAGAATTAGTAAAAAAATATATTGGGACGATTGTTCCGCAATCAGATAACTTTTATGCAGCATTGAACTCTGCTGTTTTTACAGATGGCTCTTTCTGTTATATTCCAAAAGGTATAAAATGTCCTATGGAATTATCAACGTACTTTAGAATTAATGAAGGTGGAACAGGGCAATTTGAGCGTACGCTTTTAATTGCAGATGAAGGTTCTTACGTAAGTTATTTAGAAGGTTGTACTGCTCCTGCTCGTGATGAAAATCAATTACACGCAGCAGTTGTTGAGTTGATTGCTTTAGATGATGCAGAGATAAAATATTCTACCGTACAGAACTGGTTTCCTGGAAATAGCGAAGGAAAAGGTGGTGTTTATAATTTTGTAACTAAGAGAGGAATTTGCCATACAAATTCAAAAATTTCTTGGACGCAAGTAGAAACTGGAAGTGCTGTAACTTGGAAATATCCAAGTTGTATTTTAAAAGGTGATAATTCGGTTGGTGAATTTTATTCAATCGCTGTCACAAACAATTATCAACAAGCAGATACAGGAACTAAGATGATTCATCTTGGTAAAAATTCAAAGTCAACAATTATTTCTAAAGGAATATCGGCAGGAAAATCACAAAATTCTTATCGAGGGCTGGTACACATTGGCGCTCGTGCAGAAAATGCTCGAAATTTCTCACAATGTGATTCATTATTGATGGGAAATAAATGTGGTGCACATACATTTCCGTACATAGAATCAAAAAATAAATCAGCAAAAATAGAACACGAAGCAACAACAAGTAAAATTGGTGAAGACCAATTATTCTATTGTAATCAGCGTGGAATTGATACTGAAAAAGCGATTGCATTAATCGTAAACGGTTTCAGTAAAGACGTTTTGAATAAGTTGCCAATGGAATTTGCTGTAGAAGCGCAAAAATTATTAGAAATTAGTTTAGAAGGATCAGTAGGTTAAAATTTTCAATTTTAACCGTTTAATTGTTTATCCGTTGATTTGTTTAAACAGTTACGCAAATAAAAAAATGAAAAAATGAAAAAAATATTATTATTATTTCTTGCAATCAGTATTATAAGTTGTAAAGAATCAACAAAGAAGGAAGAAGTATCAGTAAAACCTGAAGTAAAATTACATCAGTTGGTTGGAGGGTCTATTTTTGTAAAAAAATTAGAAGTTTTTTCACAAGACACAACTTATACAGGTCAAACAAAACAATTTACAGATGCTTATTATGTAATTTCTCATCCAAAAGGAAACTTAATGTGGGATGCTGGATTACCTGAAGGTTTGGTAGTTCCAGAGCCTTTTCATGAGCCAAGCGGAGTTTTTGCAATTCAAAGGCCAGATTCATTGGTAAATCAATTAAAAACGATTGGTTATAAAGTTGAAGATTTCAAATACTTTGCAATGTCTCACTCACATTTTGATCACACAGGTCATGCAAATGCTATGAAAAATGCAACTTGGTTGGTACAAGAAAATGAATACAATTCTGTTGCTGGAGATTCTTTAAAAAATAAAGATCCTGCAGTAAGTGAATTGAAAAATGTTCAAAAAATAAATGGTGATTACGATGTTTTTGGAGACGGTACAGTTGTTATAAAATATATGCCAGGACACACAGTCGGACATCAGGTTTTATATGTTGAAGCTGGATTAGAAAAACCAATTTTATTAACTGGTGATTTATATCATTTTGAAGAAAACAGAACTTCTAAAGGAGTTCCTTCTTTTAACTACGATGTAAAACAAACATTAGAAAGTATGGATAAGTTTGAGGCTTTTGCTAAAGAAAAAAATGCAGAAATTATCATTCAACATTCTCCATCAGACTTTAAAAAATTACAAGAATTATTAAAAAACTAACGCTTAAAGCTTAAGGCTTTTGGCATATAGCAAATATCATGTTAAAAATAAAAAATTTACACGCAGGAATTGAAGATAAAGGAATCCTTAAAGGAATAAACCTTGAAGTAAAAGCAGGAGAAATTCATGCGATTATGGGACCAAATGGTTCTGGAAAAAGTACTTTATCGGCAGTTGTAGCAGGAAATGAAACGTATGAAGTTTCAGAAGGAAGTATTACACTAGATAATGAAGATATTTTAGAACTTTCTCCAGATGAGCGTGCTCACAGAGGCGTATTTATGAGTTTTCAATACCCTATAGAAATTCCAGGAGTAAGTACTACAAACTTCATAAAAACGGCAATCAACGAGAAGCGTAAAGCAAATGGTTTGGAAGATCTTCCGGCTAAAGATATGTTGAAGTTAATTCGTGAGAAATCTGAATTGTTAGAAATGGATCGTAAGTTTTTATCGCGATCTTTAAACGAAGGTTTTTCTGGAGGAGAGAAGAAGCGAAATGAAATATTTCAAATGGCAATGCTAGAGCCAAAATTGGCTATTCTTGATGAAACCGATTCTGGATTGGATATCGATGCATTAAAAATCGTTGCAAATGGCGTAAATAAACTTCGTAATAAAGAAAATGCTGTAATTGTAATTACGCATTATCAACGTTTGTTAGACTATATCGTTCCTGATTTTGTTCACGTTTTACACGATGGGAAAATAGTAAAATCTGGCGGAAAAGAATTGGCACACGAGTTAGAAGAAAAAGGGTACGATTGGATTAAAG
This sequence comes from uncultured Flavobacteriaceae bacterium, assembly GCA_938018045.1. GTDB lineage: Bacteria > Bacteroidota > Bacteroidia > Flavobacteriales > Flavobacteriaceae > Urechidicola. The sequence goes on along the minus strand of CALIIP010000138.1, from coordinate 2,186 downwards.
AATTGGCTTAAATAAAAACCAGAAACAACAAAACAATGTCTTTACACGAAAAATTAGTATCTTCATTTATGGTGCTGGAAAATCAAGGAAAACTTGATTTAGACTCATCAATCCATGATATTAGAACAGAAGCAATCTCATCATTTGAAAAGCAAGGTTTTCCTACCAAAAAGGATGAAGAGTGGAAATATACTTCATTAAAACCTATCTTAAAATACGATTATAGCGTTTTTCCAAAAGTTGAAACTGCTATTGAATTTAAAGATGTTAAAAAATATTTTTTACACGAAATAGAGTCTTATAAACTTGTATTTATTGACGGAGTTTATAGTTCGTTTTTATCTTCTACAACTCATGATGGCTATGATATTTGTTTGATGTCTGCAGCATATAAGAATCCGAAATACAAACTTGTTTTAGACAATTATTACAATAAAATTGCCAACAAAAAAGATAGTATTACCAATTTAAATACAGCATTTTCTATGGAAGGTGCTTATATACATATTCCAAAAAACATTGTACTTCCAAAACCAATTCAGATAGTAAATTTTTATACTGGTAGTGAAAAAGAAATTCTTTTACAGCCAAGAAATTTGGTTGTTGTTGGAGAAAATTCTCATGTACAAATTATTGAACGCCATCAAAGTTTAAGTAGCAATGTTGTCCTTACAAATGCTGTTACAGAGATTTTTGCTAGCAAACGTGCGATTGTACATTATTATAAAATTCAAAACGATGATGAAAATGCTTCGTTGATTGATAGTACGTATGTTCAACAAAAAGATAATAGTATTGTATCTGTAAATACTTATTCTTTTGGAGGGAAACTAACAAGGAACAACCTAGAATTTTATCAAGATGGTGAGTATATTGAATCTCATTTAAACGGAATTTCAATTCTAAATAACAAACAGCACGTTGACAATCATACGCTTGTGAAGCATCAAACTCCAAATTGTGAGAGTTTTGAGGCTTATAAAGGAATTTATGATGATGCTTCTACTGGAGTTTTTAATGGTAAAGTAATTGTAGATCAAGAAGCACAAAAAACAAATGCTTTTCAGCAGAATAACAATATCTTGATTGGAGATAAAGCAACTATCAATTCAAAACCTCAACTTGAGATTTTTGCAGATGATGTAAAATGCTCTCACGGTTGTACGATTGGTCAATTAGATGAAAGTGCCTTATTCTATATGCAATCTCGTGGAATACCAGCAAAAGAAGCCAAAGCACTACTTTTATACGCGTTTACAAATGAAGTTGTAGAAAAAATTAAAATACCTGAATTAAAATCTAGAATTACAAAATTGATTGCCAATAAATTGGGTGTAAAACTCGGATTTGAGATGTAATTAATTTACGCTCTCAATCACCTCTTTCAACAATCCATTAAAGTCCATACTTCCCAATCCCATTCTAACGACTACCAAGTCTTTTGATGGGATTATAAATACACGTTGTCCTTGATAACCATTGGCAGAAAAAATATCTTTTGGTGCGTCTGGATATTCACCTCCAGAATTTAACCAAAAATGCCCTCCATATTCTCCGTTTGAATTTGCCGTTGGATTGGCAACATAATCTGTCCATGTTGTATCAAATACTTGATCTCCATTCCAATTTCCTTTGTGCAAATACAACAACCCAAACTTTGCCCAATCTCTTGTTGTTGCCCAACCATATGACGAACCAACAAAATTTCCAGCCAAATCAGACTCAATCAACATAGAATGCATTCCGATTCTGTCAATCAAATCTGCGTACCAAAAATCTAGATATTCTTGGTGTGTTTTAAAGTAATTGCGTAACATTCCAGACAATAAATTTGATGTTCCTGAAGAGTAATTCCAAGATTCATTTGGCTTACCAGCAAATGGCTTGTCTATCTGAATTTTAGACATATCTGTCGCTAAAAATAACATTTTGGTAACGTCAGAAATATTATCATAATCTTCGTTCCATTCTAATCCACTATTCATTTGCAATAAATTATTAATAGTGATTTCAGCACGTTCATCATCTTTCCAAGTATCAATTGGTGCTTTGTCATTAATGTTTAATTTTCCTTCTTTCTGAAGAATTCCATACATCGTAGCAACAACACTTTTGGTCATCGACCAACCTAAATGCAATGAATTTTCATCTAAACCATCCGCATATTTTTCGGCTATAATTTGATC
>CALIIP010000137.1 GCA_938018045.1 uncultured Flavobacteriaceae bacterium | reverse complement strand
GTAATTATTAATGCATTTGGATCTACGACAGTTTTTTCTCCAACTATTGCAATTTTACTGCCATTCGGACTTGTGGCAAGTCTTGTAATATTTGTAATTCCGTACTTTTTAAGTGAAGTAATTTTCACCCAGTTTTTATCTGTTTTAGGATTGAATTTATAAAGAATATCACCTTTACCTATGATAATAGTTCCGTTGATTGTCCAACAAATATCTTCAGAATTATCAAGTGTATTGACAATAAGTGCTGTTTCATTATTGATAGGATTTAAAGAACGAATTTCCCATTTTTGATTTTTTTTACTGATATAACTCACCAATTCACTTTTTGGAATTTTATGCAAGGAACGTCCAATATTTGAATCTAGTTTTTGATTTTTTGAAGTGCTAATATCAGTGCTATAAAGAGATAAACCTCCATCTTCTAGAACAGATGAAACAATCGTTTTTATGTCAAACCAAGTGTGGTAGCCAATTATAATATCATCAATTAAAGATTTTGAAACATTCTTTCTTAAATTATAACTGTAGAGTTTTTGCGTTCCATCTTTTTCTAATCTAATTGCTGATGCTCTATTTTTATTTGGAATTTTTAATGGAGAATACTCACTTCCTTCGGTAGCAGAAATCCAATTTTTTTGACCAGTTTCTAGGTCATATTTTACAATATCTGTTTGACCATTTCTAGTTCCAGCATATAACAAAGTTGTATTATCAATAAACGAAGGTTGATTGTCGTAGCCTTCATTATCAGAAATATTTTGAAAGTTAGTTATGTTGAGGCTTCCGTTTTCTATGGCTAAATCAAACAGGAAAACATCTGTATTTGGTTGCGCATTGCAGAAAAAAGAGGTTAACAAAAATAGTAGTACGAACTTATATTTCATCAGTTAGTTTTTAAAGAATATTAGAATAAATCAAAAGTAACAAAAAAATCCCAAAGCAATTGATTTGGGATTTTAACTAAGGGAAGAAATCTCTATAATTATATAATTACAAAATAGGTTATATTTGAAAAATGCAAAAACACTTAAAATTATCGGATGCTAAATTACAGGTTGTTCACTTGGCAATTTTGATAACAGTAACGATGCTATTTTGGAACACCATTTTTGTATATCCTATTAAGTTATTTGTAGTGATGTTGCACGAGATGAGCCATGGTTTAATGGCTGTTGCTTTTGGAGGAGAAATAATTGAAATTCAGATTGACAGAAGGATAGGAGGTTATTGTAAGTATGCTATTCAGCCGAGTTTTTGGAGTTCATTTATGATTGGTAGTGCTGGTTATCTTGGTAGCTTGTTTTGGGGTTCTTTAATTTTGGTTTTGGCAGTTAAATCAACACGAGATAAATATATTACTTTGGTAATTGGACTTGTATTGTTAGTACTTTCTTATTTTGTATTTCAGTCTGGAGAATTGTTTGGTTTACTTATGACTTTGGGCTTGAGTGTTTTTATGTTGATTTCTTTTAAATTCTTTGGAATAATTTTCCATGATTTATGGCTGAAGTTTATTGGTATTGTTACTTGTTTGTATGTCGTAATTGATATAAAAGGAGATCTAATTGATAGAAATGATATTGGTAGCGATGCTGATGCAATTGCTGAATTAATTGGAGTTTCAAGTATTTCTATTGGAGTTGTCTGGATGCTAATAGCATTACTTGTATTGTTTTTTGTGCTTAGATATATCTATAAAAACCAGCAACTTTAACAAACTTCCTTATTTAAAAATTTAAGTAATAAAAAAATCCCAAAGCGAACGCTTTGGGATTTTATATTAAAGTGAGGGCTTTAATATTAAAAACAATATTTGTTTTCTGCTTTTAGTTTTTCTGCTATAGTATTACGTAATGCTACAACATTAGGGTAGTTTGCGTATTTAGTAAATCGCTTTAAGCCCATTAATAACATACGTTGTTCATCACCTTCTGCAAAAGAAATAATACCTTCTTTAGCGTTCTTTTCTACTATTTCCACAGCATTATATAAGTACAATCTTGCCATTGCAATTTGTCCTTCTTGTGCATCTTCACCAAAACGTTTCGCATTTTTCTCTGTACGTAAAACGGTAGATTCTGCCATATAGACTTCGTTTAAAATGTTAGCAGAAGCCATTAATAATTGCTGATGCTTATCTAATTCAGGTCCAAATTTCTGAATAGCAGATCCTGCAACCATTAAGAAAACTTTCTTAATTTTAGCAATCATTTCTTTTTCTTCAGCAAATAATTCAGAATAATCTGGAGTGTCAAAAGAAGGGATACCTAATAATTCATTACCAACTGCAGTTGCAGGACCTAATAAATCTACATGTCCTTTCATAGCTTTCTTTACTAACATACCTACAGATAACATTCTGTTAATTTCGTTAGTTCCTTCATATATTCTAGCAATTCTTGCATCTCTCCAAGCTGCTTCCATTGGTGTTTCTTCAGAGAATCCCATTCCTCCAAAAATTTGAATTCCTTCATCTGCACACGCTTGTACATCTTCAGAAACTGTTACTTTTAAGATAGAACATTCAATTGCGTATTCTTCAACACCTTTTAATTCTGCTTCAGAATGAGAATTACCTTCTTCTAAACGCATCGCAATTCGGTCTTCAATATTTTTAGCAGCTCTATAACTTGCAGATTCACCTGCGTACGTATTCGTTGCCATTTCTGCTAATTTGGCTTTTATTGCACCAAAATCTGCAATTGGAGTTTTAAATTGTTTACGTTCTGTAGCATATTTTAAAGCATTTGTTGTAATTCTTCTTTGAGAATCAATACAAGCCGCAGCCAATTTAATACGGCCAACATTTAATGCATTTACAGCAATTTTAAAACCACCTCCTCTTACAGATAACATATTTTCTACAGGAACTACTGTGTCATTAAAAAACACTTGTCTTGTAGATGAAGCGCGTATTCCTAATTTGTGCTCTTCTTCTCCTAAAGTAATTCCATTAGAATTTGCAGCATCATATTCAACAATAAAACCTGTGATGTTTTTATCATTTTCAATTCGAGCAAAAACAATCATCACATTACAGAAGCCTGCATTTGAGATCCACATTTTTTGACCGTTAATCTTATAAGATTTACCATCAGCAGAAATTTCTGCTGTAGTTTTACCAGAATTAGCATCAGATCCTGCTCCAGGCTCTGTTAAACAGTAAGCACCCATCCATTCTCCTGTAGCCAATTTGGTTACATATTTTTTCTTTTGCTCTTCTGTACCATATAATGTAATTGGCATAGTACCAATACCTGTATGAGCACCAAAAGCAGTACTTAAAGATCCATTTCCACTAGAAATATACTCGCAAGTAAGCATTGTAGAGACAAAACCCATACCCATTCCACCAAATTCTTCAGGAACTGCAACACCTAAAAAGCCTAATTCTCCAGCTTTTTTCATTACACTTTCTGTTAAAGCATAATCTTTTGCTTCAAAACGATCTCTATGTGCAACAATTTCTCTATCTGTAAATTCTCTTACAGCCTCTTTCATCATTACTTGTTCTTCAGAAAAATCTTCTGGAGTAAATACATCTTCGCAAACAGTTTCTTTTACTAAAAACTGACCTCCTCTTAAAATCTCTTTATTTTTTGTTTCCATCTTAAATATTGTATATTTTTTTCTTTTGGATTAATTTAAAAATTCGAAAATACCTGCCGCACCTTGTCCAGTACCTACGCACATTGTTACCATTCCGTATTTTCCTTGCATATTTCTCTTACGCATTTCATCGAATAGTTGAACTGATAATTTTGCTCCAGTACAACCTAAAGGGTGTCCTAGTGCAATTGCACCACCGTTTACATTAATGATGTCAGCATCTAAACCTAATTCACGAATTACTGCAAGAGATTGAGAAGCAAAAGCTTCATTTAACTCTATTAAGCTAATATCTTCTTGTTTTAAGCCAGCTTGTTTTAATGCTTTAGGAATTGCAGCGACAGGTCCTATTCCCATAATTCTTGGAGGAACACCAGCAGCAGCATAACTTACCATTCTTGCAATTGGTTTAATATTCAATTCTTTTACCATGTCTTCACTCATCACCATTACAAAAGCAGCGCCATCGCTTGTTTGTGACGAGTTACCAGCAGTAACACTTCCTCCTGTAGCAAAAACCGGACGTAAACGTTCTAAACCAGCAATGTTAGACCCTTTTCTTGGCCCTTCATCTTTGTTTACTGTATATTTTCTTGTTACTTTTTTTCCTTCAGCGTTTACAAATGTTTCTTCAACTTCAATAGGGACTATTTGGTCTTGAAAACGATCTTCAGCTTGTGCTTTTAATGCTTTTAAGTGAGAATTTAGTGCAAACTCATCCTGATCTTTACGAGAGATATTATATTGGTCTGCAACTGCTTCTGCTGTGTTTCCCATTCCCCAATAATAATCTGCATGACCTGCAGCCACTGTATCATAATTTAATTCTGGTTTAAAACCTGTCATTGGTACAGAACTCATGCTTTCTGCTCCACCTGCAATAATACACTCAGCCATTCCTGACTGAATTTTTGCAACTGCCATACCAATAGTTTCTAATCCTGAAGAGCAAAAACGATTTACGGTTACACCAGGAACTTCTTCAATTTTTAATCCCATTAAAGAGATTAAACGTGCCATATTTAAACCTTGTGATCCTTCTGGCATTGCGTTCCCAACAATAACATCATCAATTCTTGTTTTATCGAATTCTGGCAAATTTTCCATTAAATATTCGATAGTTTCTGCAGCTAACTCATCAGCTCTTTTAAACCTGAATGCGCCTCTTTTAGATTTTGCTACGGCTGTTCTATATCCTTGTACTATATATGCTGTTTTCATTTGTTTAGTTTCTTAATGGTTTACCAGTTTTTAACATGTGTTGAATACGCTCTAATGTTTTGCGCTCTGTACATAAACTTAAGAACGCTTCACGTTCTAAGTCTAATAAATATTGTTCAGAAACTTTAGTAGGTTCTGATAAATCTCCACCAGCCATTACATAGGCTAATTTGTTTGCTATTTTTTGATCATGTTCTGATATAAATCTACTTGCTTGCATAGAATCTGTAGCTACCATAAACGCACCTAATGCTTGTTTACCTAAAACTAACACATCTTTACGAGCGACTGGTTGTGTATAACCAGATTCTGCCATTAAGATTGCGTGTTTTTTTGCAACAGCAATTTGACGATCTTTGTTAACTACAACAATATCTTTTCCTTTTTGAAGTAATCCTAAATCAAATGCTTCGTAAGCAGAAGTTGCTACTTTTGCAGTACCAATTGTTAAGAAATTTTCTTGCAATACGTTTAACTGAACATCTCCTTTTCGGAACGTGTCAGAAGCACGTAATGCCATTTCTTTAGAACCACCACCACCTGGAATAACACCTACTCCAAATTCTACTAATCCCATATATGTTTCAGCAGCCGCAACAACTTTGTCGGCATGTAAGGAAATTTCACATCCACCACCCAAAGCCATTCCATGAGGAGCAGAAATAGTTGGTATTGCAGAATAACGCATACGCATCATTGTATCTTGGAAATATTTGATTGCCATGTTTAGCTCATCATATTCTTGTTCTGCAGCCATCATAAATATCATTCCGATATTTGCGCCTACAGAAAAGTTTGCAGCTTGATTACCTACAACTAATCCTTGATAGTTCTTTTCAGCTAAATCAATTGCTTTATTTACTGCTGCTAAAACATCACCACCAATAGTGTTCATTTTAGATTGGAATTCTAAATTTAAAATCCCGTCTCCTAAATCTTCAATTACTGCACCAGAATTTTTCCAAACTTCGTTCGATTTTCTGATATTATCTAATATGATAAATGAATCTTGTCCTGGTTTTTTAACTTGTGCTTTTGCAGGAATATCATAATAATGAGTTGCACCTTCTTTTACTGAATAGAAAGAAGTTTCACCTTTTTCTAGCATCTCTGTTACCCAAGAGGCTACTTCATGCCCTTCAGCTTTCATGATCTCAACACCTTTTTCTACACCAACAGCATCCCAAATTTGAAAAGGTCCATGTTCCCAACCAAATCCAGCTCTTAAACCATCATCAATTCTATATAATTCATCAGAAATTTCTGGAATTCTATTTTGAACATAAGCAAACATAGCTCCAAAAGATTTTCTATAAAACTCTCCTGCTTTGTCTTTACCTGCAACTAATACTTTAAAACGATCAGTAACATTATCAATCGTTTTCGTTAATTCTAAAGTTGCAAATTTTGCCGATTTCTTTTGACGATATTCAAGTGTATTTAAATCTAAAGATAAAATATTTCTTTTGCCATTTTCATCTTTTGTCATTTTGTAAAAACCTTGCTTGGTTTTACTTCCTAACATTTTGTTCTCCATCATATGGTTCACAAAATCTGGAATTACAAACTGATCTCTCATTTCATCTTCCGGACAATTGTCTTTTACTCCATTTGCTGTATGAACCAATGTGTCTAATCCAACAACGTCAATTGTTCTAAAAGTAGCAGATTTAGGTCTTCCAATAACTGGGCCTGTTAATTTATCTACTTCCTCTATAGTTAATCCCATTTCTTTTACAACATGAAATAAACTCATGATTCCAAAAATTCCGATTCTATTTCCAATAAATGCTGGAGTGTCTTTTGCTAAAACTGATGTTTTACCTAAAAACTTATCACCATACATCATTAAGAAATCCGTAACAGCTTGATCACAGTTTGGTCCTGGAACAACCTCAAATAATTTTAAATATCTTGGTGGATTAAAAAAGTGAGTTACCGCAAAATGTTTTTGGAAATCTTCACTTCTTCCTTCATTCATAAACTTAATAGGAATACCAGATGTATTAGAAGTAATTAAAGTTCCTGGAGTTCTGTACTTTTCTAGTTTTTCAAAAACTATTTTCTTAATATCTAATCTTTCAACAACAACTTCCATAATCCAATCGACATCGGCAACTTTTGCAATATCATCTTCTAAATTACCTGTTGTAATTCTATCAGCAAATTCCTTGCTATATATAGGTGAAGGTTTTGATTTTAAAGAAGCCGTCAATGCATCGTTTACTAAACGATTACGAACAACTTTATCTTCTAATGTTAATCCTTTGGCTTTTTCTTTGTCGTTTAATTCTCTTGGGACTATGTCTAACAAAAGAACTTCTACGCCAATATTGGCAAAGTGACATGCAATTCCACTTCCCATTATTCCGGAACCGATAATTGCTACTTTTTTGATACTTCGTTTCATGTGCTTGTAGTTGTTTTAATTTTATTAATTAAAATAATATTGTTTTATTAACTGGCTGTTTTTTTCTGATATATAGTGTCTTTTGCTATTAAATCATTGATAGTTTCTGTAACTTTAAAAAAAGCGTTTAATTCTTCTTCAGATACATTTTGTCTAACAACATCATTAAACCTTAAGACAGCAATTTTTGCATCTTCTCTTTTTTCTTTTCCTGAATCTGTTAATTTGATAAGTACTCCACGACCGTCATTTGGATTCTTTTCACGATAAATAGCTCCTTTTTCTTCCATAGATTTTAAAATACGAGATAAACTTGTCGCTTCCATTCCCATTAATGGACCTAAAGCAGTAGAAGGTGTTCCGCATTCAAAATCAATATTTAAGATAACAAAAGCCATTGCCATTGTACTGTCAAACTTTTCTGCTTGCTCATTATACATTTTAGCAACTGCTTGCCAAGTGGCTCTTAAATGATGATCTATTGATTTCTTTTTAGGCATATCACAAATATAGGGAAAAATGTTATGCGTGCATAGTATTTTTGTAAAAAGTTATGCACGCATAGTAAATTTATATTTTTATTATAAATTTAAGCGAATGTTGATAAAGTGTAAGTATCAAAAAATGTATCTTTGAAAAAACAAATTAAGTTAAATGAATAATTTATTAGTTGCAGAAAATATCTTCAAGAACTATGGTGATTTTACTGCATTAAACGATATCTCAATTTCAGTTCCTAAAGGTAGTATTTTTGGACTTTTAGGACCAAATGGTGCAGGAAAAACAACTTTGATTCGTATTATAAATCAAATTGCACTTCCAGATAGTGGAACGATATATCTAGACGGAAAACCTTTAGCGTTAGAAGATGTCAAGTATATTGGATATCTTCCTGAAGAACGTGGCTTGTATAAAAGCATGAAAGTTGGTGAGCAGGCATTGTACTTGGCGCAATTAAAAGGAATGTCAAAACAAGATGCTAAAAAGCAATTGAAATATTGGTTTGATAAGTTTGATATTAGTGATTGGTGGAATAAAAAAGTACAAGAACTTTCAAAAGGGATGGCGCAAAAAGTTCAGTTTATTATAACTGTAATGCACAAACCTAAACTATTAATTTTTGATGAGCCTTTTAGTGGTTTCGATCCCATAAATGCTAATTTAATTAAAGACGAGATCTTGCAATTAAGAGATGAAGGCTCAACTGTAATCTTCTCTACACATCGCATGGAATCTGTTGAAGAGTTATGTGAACATATTGCTTTAATAGATAAATCAAATAAAATTTTAGACGGAAATTTGAACGATATAAAACGTGCTTTTAAATCAAATACTTATGAAATTGCTTTGCATACTTCAGATAATTTATTGATAGAGAAAGAAATAGCAGAAAAGTTTGATGTTTTACCTACAAATAGGAAGGCACTGGATAGCGAATTGATGTTAAAAGTAAAAATAAAAGTTGGTGAGAATTCTAATGATTTGTTACAGTATTTATCATCAAAAGGGACTATTTCGCATTTTACAGAAGTAATACCAAATGCAAACGATATTTTTATTCAAGCCGTAAATAAGAACACAAAAAATGGATAAATTACTATTAATCATAAAGAGAGAATTTATCGCAAAAGTGCGTAATAAAACGTTTATAATCATGACGTTTTTGAGTCCTTTATTGATGATTGGGATGATAGCCTTGGTTGCTTTTTTAACCAAGAGCAGTCTAGAACAAAAACGTACAATAACATATGTTGATGCTTCTCAATTATTTTCATCTGAAGATTTTAAAGAAGATAAAACAATAAAATTTGTTAACCTTTCTGATGTTGATTTAGAAACAGCCAAGAGTATCACAGAAGAGAGTAATCATTATGGTTTACTACATATACCTTATGATAATGATGTAGATGAATTGTCGAAAAAAATTCAATTTTTTTCTGAAGATTCTCCAAATATGATCATGATTGCAGATATTGAAAATGTTATTTCGCTTAAACTTCAAACTATTAAAAGGCAGCATCTAGGAATAGATATTGAAAAGTTAAATAGTTCAAAAGTAAATGTTGATATGCAACTTTCAAACTTTTCTGGCGAACGAACATCAAAACTCATCAACGGATTAAAAATAGCCTTTGGAATAGGAACTGGTTATTTACTAATGATGTTTATCGTAATTTATGGTGCGATGGTTATGCGAAGTGTAATTGAAGAGAAAACGAGTCGAATTATAGAAATCATAATTTCATCAGTAAAACCATTTTATTTAATGCTAGGTAAAGTGATTGGAACCGCATCTGCAGGATTGCTGCAATTCTTTATTTGGAGTATTGTTTTATCTGTTTTGATGCTCATTGCTTCGGTATTTTTTGGAGTAGATATGTCTTCAAATATTAGTAATATAGAAATGTCTTCTGAGCAAATGGATGTTGTGAAAAACTCAATGCAAGGTGAAATGCAATTATTGATTTCTGAATTTTGGAAATTGCCATTATTTACGATGTTTTTTATGTTTCTATTTTATTTTTTAGGCGGATATTTATTATACAGTTCTATCTATGCGGCAATTGGTGCTGCAGTTGATAATGAAACTGATACACAACAATTTATGCTGCCAGTTATATTACCTTTAATGTTAGGGGTTTATGTAGGGTTTTCATCTGTTATAGGAGATCCTCATGGTGTTGTTGCAACTGTATTTTCAATGATTCCTTTTACATCACCAATTGTAATGTTAATGCGAATTCCTTTTGGAGTTCCATGGTGGCAAATTGCTATTTCTATGACTTTATTAATTGTTACTTTTGTAGGTGTAATATGGTTTGCCGCAAAAATTTATAGAGTAGGAATATTGATGTATGGCAAGAAACCGAGTTATAAAGAATTATATAAATGGTTAAAATATTAATATGAGAGAAATAAGAACTTTTTTTAACACAACGATAAGTTTTACTGACCAATCAAGTTTGTCAATAAGATCGATTTTATTTATAATTTTAGCATTAGTTGTAACATCTATTTTATTAAAAATTGTAAAGAGATTAATTACTAGAAAACTTCCTGATAATGATAAAGTAAAGTTTAATTCAGTTTTTACATATTTAAAGGGTTTTATTTTTGTAATTATATTATTGATATCATTACACACTGCAGGAATAGATTTGTCGGCTATTTTATTAGGGTCAACTGCATTGTTAATAGGTATTGGTTTTGCACTACAAACCCTTTTTCAAGACATTATATCTGGAATTTTTATTTTGGTTGATCAATCTGTACATGTTGGAGACATTATAGAGTTGGATGGAAAAGTAGGTAGAGTTGAAGAAATTAAATTGAGAACTACACGAGCAGTAACTATTGATAATAAAGTTATCGTTATACCTAATCATCTATATTTAGCAAATAGTCTTTATAATTGGACTCAAAACGGAACACAAACAAGAGAGAGTATATCTTTAGGTGTTGCTTATGGAAGTGACACAAAACTTGTAAAGGAAATATTAATTGAAGCTGCATTGTTACATCCAAAAGTTTTTCATTATCCTGCACCAGTAGTTTTATTTACTGATTTTGGAGATAGTGCATTAATGTTTAAACTGATATTTACAATTAATAATAGTTTTGAGGCAAGTTTTTCTAAAAGTGATATAAGATTTGAAATTGACAAGCGATTTAGAGAATTAGGAATACAAATTCCGTTTCCGCAAAGAGATATTCATATTATTAATAAATAGCGGCAGAGTTTTTGATTTAAAAGAAACTGAACAAAATAAAATAGATATAAATGGCAAAGATATTAATTATAGAAGACGAAGCAGCAATTAGAAGAGTTCTTAAAAAAATAATTTCTGAAGAAAATGACGCATACCAAGTTGAAGAAGCAGAAGATGGTTTAGAAGGAATGGAAAAGATAAAAAACGAAGATTACGATTTGGTTTTATGTGATATTAAAATGCCTAAGATGGATGGTGTTGAGGTTTTAGAAAAAGTAAAAAAAATAAAACCTGAAATTCCGATGGTTATGATTTCTGGTCACGGTGACCTTGATACTGCCGTAAATACAATGAGATTAGGAGCCTTTGATTATATCTCAAAACCACCAGATTTAAATCGTTTATTAAATACCGTTCGTAATGCATTAGATAGAAAAGAATTGGTTGTAGAGAACAAACGCTTAAAGAAAAAAGTAAGTAAAAAATATGAGATGATTGGTGAGAGTAAAGCCATTACTCATATCAAAGAAATGATTGAAAAAGTTGCAATGACTGATGCTAGAGTATTAATTACTGGTCCAAACGGAACAGGAAAAGAACTAGTAGCACATTGGTTGCACGAAAAAAGTAATAGAACAAAAGCACCAATTGTTGAGGTGAATTGTGCTGCTATACCGAGTGAATTGATAGAAAGCGAATTGTTTGGTCATGTAAAAGGATCTTTTACAGGAGCCAATAAAGACAGAGCAGGAAAATTTGAAGCAGCAAATGGAGGAACCATATTTTTAGATGAAATTGGAGATATGAGTTTGTCTGCTCAAGCAAAAGTTTTACGTGCTTTACAAGAAAGTAGAATAAGTAGAGTCGGAAGCGATAAGGATATAAAAGTTGATGTGCGAATAGTTGCAGCAACAAATAAAAATTTGAAAAAAGAAATTGCTGAAGGAAGGTTTAGAGAAGATTTATACCATCGCTTGGCAGTTATTTTGATTGAAGTTCCTGCTTTAAATGATAGGCGAGATGATATCCCGTTATTGATAAACTTTTTTGCAAAAAAAATATCAGAAGAACAAGGAGTTGCACTAAAAACATTTTCTAGTAAAGCAATAAAACTATTACAAGAATATGATTGGACAGGAAACATTCGTGAATTGAGAAATGTAGTCGAAAGATTAATTATTCTTGGAGAAAATGAAGTCTCAGAAAACGATGTGAAATTGTTTGCAAGTAAATAATTGAAACTACAGAAATAATATATTTCTTATAAGTTATTGTCATTAATAAAGAAATAATTTATATTTGGAAAAACTAACTAATTTTTTATAAAAAAAATATTATGAAAGTATTAAAAGCAATATTAATTTTATCTTTAATTTTTGTATTCTCATGTTCTAGTGATGATGAACCAGACAGAACACCTATTGTACAAGAAATAAATGGAACAATCGATTTAACTGCTTTAGCAGCGCTTACAGGTCAAGATGCAACTGCATTAGTCAGTTTTAATGGTGTTCCTGCTGCAGACCATTTAGTTGAAGCAATTATTGGTGATGAAATTATATATAAAGTAACAACATCAGATCCTACTACATTTGTCGTGTTTTCTGACTTTACTTATTTTTCGGGAAGCGAAGAATTATGGAGTAATGGATTACAGAATTTTTTTGGTATGAGTAGTGGTAGTTCTAGTTCTTGGATAGAAGGATTTACAGTTTTAGAAGGAGCAATTACAGATGATGAAGTTAAATTTGATATAGGTTTTCAATTAGAAGTAAATGGAGTAGTTCAAACAGGAGATTACTTTATTGATCCAAAACTAAAAATAAGAGATAGAAGATAATTTTCAAGATACATATTATATAAAAACCTGCTTTTTTCTAGCAGGTTTTTTTTATGAATCAAATGAAAGTTAAACTTCCTCAATGATATTGATTTTTTAAATGAATAGAAGATTTTTGAATATTGATATGCTTTTTGAAATACTTAAAATTCTCCCATATCACTAAATTTGTTAAAAGTTATTTTCATTAATAGAGAATATAAATTATATTTGAAGTAATTATTAAATTCTATACTAAACCACACAATATGAAAACTTTAAAAGCATTATTAATTTTATCTACAATTTTTATATTCTCATGTTCAAGTGACAGTGACAAAGATGATGATTCACCTATGGTATTTGATGTAAACGGAACAATAGATATAAGTGCTTTAAACCTACTTGTAGGTACAGATGCAACTGCTTTAGTTACTTTTGATGGTGTTTCTTCTGCTACCTACACTTCAGATGTAATTCCTGGAGATAAAGTAAACTATAGCATCGGTAATTCTTCTGCAAATACAGAAGTTAGGATAATTGATTTTAGATTTAATATCGTTGGTAGTAATACTTCTTCAATAGATTGGGAAGAAAACTTTAATTCAGTTACAGATACAATAAGTGTTCCTGCAAAAGCATAT
>CALIIP010000136.1 GCA_938018045.1 uncultured Flavobacteriaceae bacterium | reverse complement strand
AGTATTACTAGTTGGTTGTGATGTATATAGACCTGCGGCAATCAATCAGTTACAAGTTGTTGGTGAACAAATTGGCGTAGAAGTATATGCTGAAGTTGGAAACAACAATCCTGTAGAAATCTCTGAAAATGCCATAAAACACGCAAAGGCAACTGGGAAAAACGTAGTAATTATTGATACTGCTGGTCGTTTGGCTGTTGATGAAGAGATGATGACAGAAATTTCGAATATCCACAAAGCAATTACTCCACAAGAGACGTTGTTTGTTGTTGATTCTATGACAGGTCAAGATGCTGTGAATACTGCGAAAGCATTTAATGATATTTTAAATTTTGATGGAGTTATTCTAACAAAATTAGATGGTGATACGCGTGGTGGAGCCGCGCTATCAATAAAATCTGTAGTAAACAAACCAATTAAATTTATCGGTACTGGAGAAAAAATGGAAGCAATTGATGTTTTCCATCCAGATCGTATGGCAGAGCGTATTCTTGGAATGGGAGACGTTATCTCTTTGGTTGAACGTGCACAAGAACAATATGACGAAGAAGAGGCTCGTAAGATTCAGAAAAAAATCGCAAAAAATCAGTTTGGTTTTGATGATTTCTTAAAGCAGATTCAGCAAATCAAGAAAATGGGTAACATGAAAGATTTGGTTGGTATGATTCCTGGTGCTGGTAAAGCGATGAAAGATGTTGATATTGATGATGATGCTTTTAAAGGTATCGAAGCAATTATACATTCAATGACTCCAAGCGAAAGAAGTACACCAACACTTATCAATTCAAGTAGGAAAAAGCGTATTGCTAAAGGTTCTGGAACAAGTATTCAGGAAGTAAATCAATTGATGAAACAGTTTACTCAAATGAGTAAAATGATGAAGATGATGCAAGGAGGCGGCGGAAGAAAAATGATGCAGATGATGAAAGGAATGGGTGGATAATCAAATTAATAATTAAAAAATTATAATTAAAAGTGATTTTACTTGACGGAAAAAAAACATCAGCAGATATTAAAGAAGAAATTGCTTTAGAAGTTGCTGAATTAAGGAGAAGAAAAGATATAACTCCACATCTAGCAGCAGTTATTGTTGGTAGCGATGGCGCGAGTATAACTTATGTGAATGCTAAAGTAAAAGCATGTGAGCGCGTTGGTTTTGAATCTTCTTTAATCCGTTTACCTGAAGATACTTCTGAAGAGGAATTACTAAATGAAATCAGTATTTTAAATGTAGATAATGATATTGACGGTTTTATTGTTCAATTACCATTACCTAAACATATTGACGAGCAAAAAATAATAATGGCGATTGATCCTGAAAAAGATGTAGATGGTTTTCATCCTACAAATGTTGGGAAAATGGCCCTAAACTTACCAACTTTCATTTCAGCAACTCCATTCGGAATTTTAGAATTATTGGATAGATATAATGTTGAAACTTCAGGAAAACATGTTGTAGTTATTGGACGTAGTCATATCGTTGGAAGTCCGATGAGTATTCTTTTGGCTCAAAAAAGAAAAATTGGAAATGCTACAGTTACTCTTACACATAGTAGAACTAAAAACTTAAAAGAAATTACTTTACAGGCTGATATTATTATAGCTGCTATAGGAATTCCTGAATTTTTAAAAGCAGATATGGTCAAAGATGAAGTTACTATCATTGATGTCGGAATTACACGCGTTCCAGATTCTCGTAAAAAAAGTGGCTATAGATTACTTGGTGATGTTGCTTTTGAAGAAGTTTCTAAAAAGGCAGCTTTTATCACTCCAGTTCCTGGAGGTGTTGGACCAATGACAATTGCAATGTTGTTAAAAAACACATTACTTGCCTGCAAAAACAAGATCTAATTAGAAGCAGCTTCTAGTTTTTGTTTTTTTCGTAGTTGTTTTATAGTCAAAGTACTTCCGTCATGGCTCCATCCTGGAGGCGCAAAAGCATACATAAATTTATGATACCAATTTGGAGACTTCTTCATATCATTCCAAATATCTCTATATTCATGTGTCAAAATTACTAACGGATTGTATGAATTAGGCTCATGAGTTACACCATATTCAATTTCAATATTTTCATCTAATTCTTTCCAAGTACCAAACATCTTATCAAAAATATTTAAAAATCCTCCGTGATTTTTATCCATATATTCCTCATTTCTAGCGTGATGCACTTGATGCATCGTATGAGTATTGAATACTTTTTCTATAATTCCCATTTTAGGAACATACACTGTATGCAATTGAAATTGCCACAATGCTTCTATTCCAAGACAAAATATAATCATTGGAACAGGAAAGCCAATTGCAGGCATCCACATATAAAACAAAGGTTTGTAAATGATGGTAAACCAGCCATTTCTAACTGCGGTTCCTAAGTTAAAATTATCTGATGAGTGATGAACAATATGAGCTGCCCATAAAAAACGAACATTATGATTTTGACGATGGAACCAATAATAACTAAAATCATCTGCTAGTTGGCATAATAACCAAACATACCAAACATAACCGAAAGAATTCCAACCCATTATATTTACATGCACACCATCTACAAGTGGATTAAAAACATCATAAATCAGGTTGAAAAAATAAATTACTGTAACAATTTTAATCAACGGAGCCAATATTGATGAACCAATTCCCATCAACAAGCTCGCTTTTAACTCTTTCCAATCGTATAAATCATGATGATCATCATCATGTCGACTGTAGACTAATTCTAATAAAATAAAGGCAAGAAAACATGGAACACCGTATACTAAAGGATTGTCAAAACTCATTATAAAGCAATAATTTTAAAAGAATAGTTGTTGTAAAAATTTTGTCGAAGATAATAGAAATATTTCAGATTAATTGCATTTATAGTTCTATAGTTCTCGACTGTGGTCGAACTGACAAAAATTACGCTTCTCGATGAACTTTATCAATAGAAAATGCAGGCATACAAACTGCTATATATTCACATGATTCTTCAAATGGATTTGAATATTGAACGCGTGTTCCTTTTTCAATTTTGATGGATTCTCCAGCACTTAAAACAATTGGCTCATCATTAATAATAAATTGCTTTTTTCCTTTTATAATGTAGGTAAACTCATCAAATTCAGGAGTTTGAAAAGGTTCGCTCCATTTTGGTGGCGCAATCATTCTTGCAATACTGATTTCTGAATTGATACTCGCCAAACCGAAATGTTCTTCAATTAATTTTCCGTCTGTGGTTGGAACTATAAAAGGTGATTTTTGTATGTGATATTTCTTTTTCATGGTCATTAATCAAACCAAATCGTAAAATGATTCATCTTTGCCATATCCGGAATTTGCTCTAAGTTAATCTTTTTAGTATCAAAAGGGTTTACACCAATATCACTTTTTCGCATTGCTATTGTTGCATTCAATTCATCAATATATAAGGTTGCAGAAGATAATGAAGTTTCTACTTTATTTACCATATAATTAAAATTGATGTCTTTAAATGGCGAACGTAGCGACACATCTTTTTCAGTTTTAAACTGAGGATCTATAATCTCAACATATTTAATTTTTGATGCTGAATCATGTTGCACTTTTGGTACGATTGTCAATAAATGCTTTCCTTTTTTAGAATAAATTAAGTATTGATCTTCATCTTGAAGGTATTTAGTATCTTCTCCGCCTAAATCGCCTTCACTCAAACGAGTCACGACAGAATCTTTGGCAAATAAAGTTTCAATATCAGAAATTAAATGTTCGCTATTAATTTTTCCGACACTGTTTTTTTCTATTAAAAACGGATCTTCTCCAGTACACTGAACAAAGAGTATCGAAATAAATAAAATGGAAAGAATTTTAAAGTGTTTTTTCAAAATTTAATAAGGTTTTGTTGATGCTTATTTAATAACTGATTTGTTTGTTTTTTGTTGTTTTGATTGGTGAATTTTATAAATTTACTTCATCACACGTTTCAATATTTGCAATACACCTCTAATAAATGTAGCGCTTGTAACAACTTTTAAAACAGGATTCATTCGTGTACTTTTTCTAGTTGTTGTTTTACGTGCTTTTGCTTTCTCTTCTGCTGCTTGTTCTTTTACTTCAAGTTCATGTGCCTTTTCAATTTTCCCATTCAATATTTCGTAAGCACTCTTTCTATCAATTACTTCATTGTATTTTTCGGCAATATCAGAAATAGCGATTTGAGTTTTTAATTCTTTTGGACTCAACACATCCATCCTACTCATTGGTGCACGTAACATAGTCCTTGCCAGAGGTGTAGGGATTCCTTTTTCGCTCAATGAAGAGACCAACGCTTCTCCAATCCCTAATTTTGTCAACACTTCTGCAGTATCATAATATTCAGAATCTGGATAGTTTTCTGCAGTTAATTTTATTGCTTTTCTATCATTTGCAGTAAATGCTCTCAACGCATGTTGAATCTTTAATCCTAACTGAGACAATACATCTGAAGGAATATCTTTTGGGTTTTGCGTTACAAAAAACACTCCAACTCCTTTAGAACGAATCAACTTTACAATACTTTCTATCTGACCTAATAATGCCTTAGATGCTTCTTTAAACACCAAATGTGCTTCATCAATAAACAAAACTAATTCTGGTTGTCCGCTATCACCTTGTTCAGGTAAAGTTGAATATATTTCTGCCAATAATTGCAACATAAATGTTGAAAATAATTTTGGCTTGTCTTGAATATCCGTTAATCTTAACACGGATATCACTCCTCTTCCATCTTCGTCAATTCGAATTAAATCGTCTATTTCAAATGAGCGTTCTCCAAAGAATAAATCTCCTCCTTGCTGTTCTATTTCTACTATTTTACGAAGTATAGATCCTGTAGATGCTGTTGAAATTCGACCATATTCACCTTCTATTTCTTTCTTACCTTCTTCGGTTGCAAATTGTAATACTTTTTTAAAATCTTTCAGGTCTAATAATGGTAACTTCTTATCATCACAATATTTAAAAAGTACGGCAACAATTCCGCTTTGCGTTTCAGATAAATCTAAAATACGAGATAATAATGTCGGTCCGAACTCAGAAACTGTAGCTCTCATTCTTGTACCATCTTGTTCAGAAATTGTCAATATTTCTATCGGAAATTTCTTTGCTTCAAACGGAAAACCAATTTTTGCATGTCGTTCATCAATCTTTGGATGACCAGGACTTGGCTGTGCCAATCCACTTAAATCACCCTTAACATCCATCAATAAAACAGGAATACCTTTTTCTGATAAATTCTCTGCAAATACTTGCAAGGTTTTTGTCTTTCCAGTTCCAGTTGCTCCAGCAATTAATCCGTGACGATTGATTGTTTTTAGAGGTATTTTTACATAGGCTTCAGAAACGGTTTCTTCACCAAGCATTGCTGCTCCAAGCGTTATAAAATCTCCTTTGGTTTTGTAACCTTCATTGATATAATCAAAAAACTTTTCCTTCTCAGTCATCGTTACTTATATTTTTGATAAAAATACTCCAAAACTTTTAAAGTATAAAATTATAGAAGCCTTACATTTGCAAAATAATAATTTGACAGTGAATACAGAAACTAAACAATTAATCAAAGAAGGAAAAATGCTTCCGTTAATGGAAGAATTTTACACAATACAAGGTGAAGGATCACATACAGGAACTGCTGCATATTTTATACGAATTGGTGGCTGTGACGTTGGCTGTCATTGGTGTGATGTAAAAGAAAGTTGGGATGCGAATTTACATCCGCCAACACATGGAGATTTAATTGTAGAAAACGCAAAAAAACACGCTAAAACTATTGTAATTACTGGAGGAGAACCATTGATGTGGAGTATGGATTATCTCACTCAAAAGTTGCAAGATGAAGGAATGAAAACGCATATTGAAACTTCTGGTGCATATAAATTGTCTGGAACTTGGGATTGGATCTGCTTATCGCCAAAGAAAAATAAATTGCCATTAAAAGAAGTACATGACAATGCTAATGAATTAAAATGCATCATATTTAATAAAGACGATTTTAAATTTGCTGAAGAACAAGCATCAAAAGTGAATGAAAATTGTCAATTATTTTTGCAACCAGAATGGAGTAATCGTGAAAAAATGACTCCGATGATTGTAGATTATGTGATGAAAAACCCGAAATGGAAAATATCATTACAGACTCATAAGTATTTGAATATACCTTAAAATAAGTCTTCAGTTTTTTAGTCTTCAGTTTGCAGTAAAACTTTTGTGAATGTTGACTTGACTGAAAACTGCTAACTGAGAACTGAATACTTACTTTTCTAATACTGTAGAAATATAACTCAAAACACGTTCAAATTGCTCCTGCATTCCCATATCAGAATTATCAATTTCAACAGCGTCTTCTGCCTTTTTCAATGGTGAATCTTCTCTTGTAGAATCTATATAATCTCTTGATTCTACATTCTTTAACACACGTTTATAAGAAACGTTTTTATCTCCTCTATCAAGCAATTCTTTATAGCGCCTTTTGGCTCTTTTATCTGCTGATGCTGTCATAAATAACTTCACTTCTGCATCTGGAAAAACAACGGTACCTATGTCACGACCATCCATTACAACGCCTCTTTTGGTTCCCATTTTCTGCTGCTGTTCTACCAGTTTTTTTCTAACTTCAGAAATTGTTGAGACTTGACTTACATTTTGAGAAACTTCTAATGTTCTTATTTCATCTTCAACATTCTCATCGTTCAAAAACATTTCTCCAAAACCTTTTTCTTCATTAAAAACAAAATGAAGTTTGATGTTTTTTAAATCAAAAATTAATTTTTCTTTATTAAACTGCTTGTTATCAATGTATTGATTCTGCATAGCGAAAAGCGTTACCGCTCTATACATTGCGCCAGTATCTACATAAACATAGTGTAATTCTTTTGCTAATTGCTTAGCAAGTGTACTTTTTCCTGTGGATGAAAATCCGTCAATGGCAACAATAATTTTTCCCATTCTTAATTTATTTTTAACGTCTGCTACTTAAATCTATTTGCAAACTAAATGTACTTGTATTTTCTGCAGGATGATATTGAGTAAAAGCATAATTTAACTTCAACCTTCTCATTTGAACACCAAATCCAGCAGAGAAACCCGCGAAAGTTCTAATGTCTGTTAATTGTAATTCTTTTGCTCTTCTAAAATTATATCCCAATCTAATATTAAAAAGCCCTTCTGGAAAAAATTCTGCGCCAATAACCATATGACGCATTGTGTTGTCAAAAAAACTTATTTCTTCAGGAGTTAAAGTACCATCAAGATCTGTAGTTGAATTTGATGGATTTGGTTCTGCAACATTCCATTTTTGAAGATTATCAACCGTTAAATACCATCTAACTGGCACATTTTCTAATCTATATGAAGCTCCAAATAATACTTCTAATGGCACTTTCTCTTGCGTACCATCAAATGTTGTTATTTGATAACCTATATTTCTAACTGCTAACGTAAACACATAAGGTCGGTTGTCATTTTCATATAAAAGTCCAACATCAGCAACAACTCCAAAAGAAGAATAATCTTGAATTACAGAATTTATTAATTTTGCGTTTACACCAACACTAAAATTTGAAAACGGAAGTTGATATGCATAACCAACAGATAATGCCATATCATATGCCTTGAAAGTTCCTGTCTCAACTCCATCTTGATCTGCCTCTATAAATTCGCCAAAATTTGCATAGGTAATTCCTGCATGTATGGTTCCAAAATTACGATTTATCATGTGTGCATACGAAACCGAAGCGTAACTAATATCGGTCAAAAAATTTAAATAATTGACTGCGAATTGGTTATCAATTTCCAAATTTATTGCTGAAGGATTCCAAAGAGGTTGATTTACATCGTCTAATAAAGTAATCACTTTACCACCAAGTGCAGCTTGACGTGCAGATGTAGGAACATTCAAAAAATTATAAACGCTCTCTCCTCCTACTTGAGAATAACTCACAAATGACACTAAAAATATAAGACGAATTATATATTTCATAAACCTTTACAAACTTAAAACTTATTTTATTGTTAGCCTTAAAAATTTCGCACTATTAAACTAACGCAATAAGACCCAAAATAGTGTTATATAAAACTTGAAATATCAATATCTTTAAGATATTCTTTTAGAATTTTAATATCCGCTTTTGAAGTTAAATCTGGTACATGTTCTGATAATGGAATTCCAACAGTAGATTTTGGATGTTCTTTAATCATATTGAGTAAAGCAGTTGGCAATTCTTTTTCGTTTCTATCCTTGTTTACAGGACAGTTTTTTAAATAGTAAAAAAATTGTTCACCATCAAATTTAAAAATATTCATGCTCACTCTATACTTCCCAATATCATCTTTATAAAAAGTCATTTCTTCTGATTTAGGTTTTTCGATAATTGATTTCAAATACTCATTTTTATCTATTAAAAGCAAGGCAAATCTAGCAATACGATCAGAAGAAAACTTTAAAGAATCTCTATCATAACTGATAAGCGCATTATGATTTGGGTTGTTTTTCAACAACTCTAAAGCATTGATTGAATACAAGTTATCACTATTACAAACTGTAAAAGAAGTGCTTTTTAAAATCGGATATTGTTGCATTGCTTGTAACAAAGCATCAGCAGTTCCGAATGGTTTTATCCTGTCTTTTGGAATGTATTGAATTGCATAATTTATGACCAAGCCATTAAAAATATTTCCATTATTTTTATTCCCATAATAAGATTTGAACAACGAATTATCTTCTCCTGTAATGATAAAAATTTCTTTATATCCAGACATTTTAGCATTAAATAATAAATAATCTAAGAAAGGCCTATCACCGCTATCAAAAGTTATAAGTCCTTTGCTTCTTGTGTTTGCTTGTTTCTTTTCTTCTTCAGATAAATTCCGATCTGAATCAACTTGTTTTTTCATACGAGATGATGTTCCTCCTGCCAAAATAACTAATCTAGTATGTTCTTTCATTTAATTGGTTTTATAAAACTCCGCCAACAATTTCAACTTTATAAGCAGATTTTGCTCCACTATTCAACATTCCTTGAATAACTTTTGATTCATTTTCTGATGTAGAAATTGCGACTATACATCCGCCGCCGCCAGAACCAACAATTTTTGCTCCTAAAGCACCATTTTGATTTGCTCCTTCAATCATTTTGTCAATAATCGGAACTGTTATTTTTAGATTTTCTTTTAATTCTTTGTGATGCTCATTCATCAATTTGCCAACCTTCTCAATATCAATTGTATCTTTTTTTAATTCTTGATACGCCTCTTTTGTAATCTGATAATTTTTAACTGCAGCATGAAAAACGGGTTTTAATTCATCAGAAAGTAAATGCTGATATTTCTGATAATCTTCATATTTTGATTCTTCTATTTTAGAATTTAAATCATGAAATTTTACAGTAGAAATCGCTTCTTGAGCAAATCCTCTTAAATTTTTTAAAACTGATAATGTTTCTTTTGGAACACCAGATTCACCAATAATTAAAGACATTTTTGGGTTATTCAATCTTTTAGTTTCGCCAGAAATAGTATTTATAAAAAGCGTATTTCCGATACTTATAGAATATTGATCCATCAAACCTCCAGGACTATTAAACTCAAGAACTTCAATACGATACGCTAATTTCGCAATCAATTCTGAAGTGATATTTAGTTGATTTCCAAAAGCTTTTAATAAAAAAGTAGTCCATGCAACAACTATTGCTGACGAACTTGACAAACCTGCATTTATTGGAATATTTCCAGAAATATTAATGTCATAACCAATAGTTGGAATGCAATCATATTCTTTTAAAACTTCAAGTGCTTTTATAAAATAATCTTGTTTTTCGCTTGATGCTATTAGAGGTTCAGTAATAGAGATCGTTCTTTTTTTTTCAATGTCAGGAAGATCAATTTTTAAAGAATATGCATTATTTTTAACTGCAGACAATTTAATGTATTTGTCTATAGAACAAGTAATTACAGGCAATCCTAAATAATCTTGATGATCGCCAAAAAGGCAAATTCTGGCTGGAGCAAAAACTTCAATCATAGAATTTAAAATGTATCTTTCATCCAATTATAAGGCTTTCTTTTTATCCAATTTCCTCTGGTAAAATCTGGGAAATTTTGTGGCTCACCATTATTCTCGATAGAAACTTCAGACAAAGGAGTTATCGAACTCCAAGCTGCTGCATCATAAACATCTAAAGGAGGCGCAATATTTCGTTTTGCAGATTCTACAAAGGCATTGATTACAAAGAAGTCCATTCCGCCATGACCTGCACCTAAAGCATGTTTGCCATATTTTTTCCACAAAGGATGATCGTATTTCGTCAACCAATCATCTGCCTTGTCCCAACGATGTGGATCAGATTGTCCTTCAATATAAATTCTGTTTCCGTCAACTTCCCAAAGTCCGTTACTACCTTGAACTCTAAATCCTAAAGAATATGGTCTTGGTAAATTACAGTCATGTGTAACAATTATTGTTTCTCCGTTTGTTGTTTCTATTGTTGAAGTTATTACATCTCCTTGCTTAAATTTCACTTTTGCATTTGGATGATCTTTACCTCCGTTTTTAACAATATAATCGTGTAAACCAATCCCTTTTGTAGCATTTGAAGTAATTGAAGAGAATCTATTCCCTCTATTTACATTTGCCATTGTTGCCATCGGACCAACTCCATGCGTTGGATATACATCTGCATTTCTACTGACAGAATGTTGCGTTCGCCATACAGATTCAGAAATTCCTTTTTCACCAAACTCTACTCCTTTGCCGTAGGCTGTTTTACCATCATTCAGTTTTACAAACCTTAAATCATGCTGATATCCACATCTAAAATGAACCAATTCGCCAAAAACATTTTGCTTCACCATATTCAGAACTGCCATAATATCTCTACGATAATTTACATTTTCTAAAATCATTAAGTGAGATCCTGTTTCTTCGTGCACATTCACTAAATCCCAACATTCTTCAAGTGTATTTGCGGCAGAAACCTCAACACCTGTATACTTTCCAGCCTTCATAGAATCAACCGACATGCGCGTATGCCATAACCAAGGCGTTGAAATAATTACTGCATCTACTTCTTTTAATTCCAATAAATTACGATAATCATAATCGTTTTTACCAAAAACCAATGGTTGTTTTAACTCTTTTTTATCAAAAATATCATTTGCGATTTTTATCCGTCTTGAATCAATATCACAAATTGCAGTAATGGTGACATCACTCCTATTTAACAAATTATTCAAATGATTTGTACCTCTTAAACCAACTCCAATCAATCCAACTCTTAATTTTTGTTGTTTATTGTTTGACTTTCCATAAGATAAGTGTGGTAATAATGCAATTCCTGCACTAGCGATTGCTGACTTTTTTATAAAATCTCTGCGATTATTCTGGTTATTCATAAAATTACTTTTTAGAATAGTAAATATATGAAAATCATTTTATGAAAATAAACAATCTGTTTTCTTAGATAGATTCGCCTTCAGAAAAGGTAAATGGAATTTGTTTTACTGATGCTGCTCTGTCAGTATTACGAGGTAAATTTAATTTACTAATTAATAATTCAATTGCTTTTGAGCCTATTTGCTGCGCATCTTGATTGATGAAAGAAAGTTTGGGAACAGTCAAACTTGATATGGTTTCGTCAGAGAAACCAATAACAGCGATATCTGTTGGAACTTTATAGCCTAAATCTTTTGCAATATTAATACACATTGTTCCAGAAATATTATCAGCAGATAAAATTGCGTCTATTTGTGGATTCTCTAATAAGAATTTTTTAATTTGAGATTGATTATCACTATTAGTATCAATATTTAAGATTAAGTTTTTCGGAACTTTACCAAAATGATTGCGAAGTGTATCCTTATAAGCATCCCTTCTTTTCTTTCCGACTTTTAGGTTGTCAATGGTAGTTACAAATGCTATATTTTTTCTTTTTTTATCAATTAATTTCGTCACAGCATATTTCGCAGCTTCAAAATCGTCAATAACAACTTTATCACATTTAATAGTATCTACAACCCTATCAAACATAACTAATGGCACACCAATTTTTTGAAGTTCTGCGATATGATTGTATTTTTTCAAAACTTGTGTTTCTTCAGAAACAGCAAGAATAAAGCCATCTACACTTCCGTTAATCAATAATTCTATGCTTTGTTTCTCTTTTTCTTGAGATTCATTAGAAAGACATGTTACAATATTATAACCAAGTTTAGTTGCTTCTAATTCCATTCCATATAAAGCCTTTGCGAAAAAACGATTTAAAATATTTGGTATAATCACACCAATATTCATTGTTTTTTGAGACTTTAAACTTTGAGCGACTTTGTTTGGTTTATAATTATATTTTTTTGCTAATGCTTTTACTTTCTTTTTTAAATCTTCACTAATCTCATAACTATCATTCAAAGATTTTGAAACAGAAGAAACAGATATATTTAATTCTTTAGCAAGTATTTTTAATGTAACCATATAACAAATATAAAAAAAGAGTGCACTATTAATACACTCTTTTAACCAAAAAATTCAAATAATATTTTTATTACTTTTTCAATAACTTTATTGTTTTACTTCCAAAATCAGTATTTATTTTAGCATAATACAAACCTACATTTAAACCAGATGCATCTATTTCCGTTTCAATTGTATTTGGATTTTTTGTTAAAACAATTTTTCCTAAAACATCATACACTTGAATAGAATCTATAATTATGTCAGTGGTTTTAATATTCCATACACTTGATGATGGATTTGGATATGCTGAAACATTTGCTAAATCAAATTTATCTACACTTAACGCTGCTTTCCAAAAATATAAATTATCAACATAGATACCATCAGTAGAACCATTACCTCCGTCAAACTTAAATTGGACAGCGTTTGTAAGATCTCCTGTAATTCCAGCAACTGGAATATCAACACTTATCCATGTTCCAGAACCTGT
>CALIIP010000135.1 GCA_938018045.1 uncultured Flavobacteriaceae bacterium | reverse complement strand
GTTGTTGGTTACATTTTTGAAGAAAATAATCCTGCAGGAATTAAAGCAGTGCTCAGTTCTCTTGGTATTTGTAATAATAATGTTCGTTTGCCGTTAGTAAAAGCAACTAAAGAATTACAAGGAAAAATTGCTGATTTTATTACTGATTTTTCTAAATAATAATTATTAACAAACAATTATGACTTGCCAATACTGTTTATAGGATATTGCAGTTATTTTTGTATGTTGTAAATGAACTAAAAAATCATTTTAATTATCCATAATTATTAACTAATTTTGCCGAATGCAAAAAATGAAGAAAATAGCAATATTATTTTTAGTGACGATTTCGTTTTTATCGTGTAGTGAGTACCAAAAGGTATTGAATAAAGGGGAAGTTGCAGATCAATATAAGATGGCAACAGAAATGTATGAAGCTCAAAAGTATGGTAAAGCCATCACATTATTTGAAAAGATAACGCCTGCTTATCGTGCAAAACCACAAATGGAGCGTATTCAATACATGATAAGTGATGCATATTATCAGACAAAGCAATATAGTTTATCTGCATATTACTTTGATAGATTCACAAAAAACTACCCAAAAAGTACTAAAAAAGAGGAAGCAGCATTTTTATCTGCACAAAGTTATTATTTAGATTCTCCAATTTTTAGTTTAGATCAAACTACAACTAATGAAGCATTGGTTGCATTGCAAAATTTTATAGATACATATCCAGATTCAGAAAAATTGGATGAAGCAAATAAATCTGTAAAAGAACTACAATACAAATTAGAGAAGAAAGCCTTTGAAACTGCAAAACAATATTATCACATTGAAGATTATATTGCATCAATAAAATCATTTGATAATTTAATGTCAGATTATTTAGGAACGTCTTTTCGTGAAGAAGCAATTTATTATAAATTTAAAGCTTCTTATGAATTAGGAATGAAAAGTATTATTCAGAAAAAAGAAGTTAGATTGAATGCAGCTGTTAAAGCGTATGATAAATTAAAAAGGAATTATCCTGAATCAGAGTATCTTGAAGAGTCTGATAAGATGTTAGAAAAATTGAATAAAGAATTAGTAACTGTTAAAGATTTAATCGCAACTATAGAAAACAAAAAAAATGGACTATAAAAATTCAGAAGCACCGTTAAGCACAATTACGTACGATAGAAATGAGATTGAAAATCCTACAGGAAATCTTTATGAAGCAATTGTAATAATGGCAAAAAGAGCAGCTCAAATCAATGGAGACTTGAAAAAAGAACTTGTTGAAAAATTAGAAGAGTTTGCAACACATAATGATAGTTTAGAAGAAGTATTTGAAAATAAAGAGCAAATAGAAGTTTCTAAATTTTACGAACGTTTGCCAAAACCTACAGCAATGGCAGTAGAAGAATGGTTAAAAAATCGTACTTATCACAGAAATCCTGAAACGGATACAGATACAAAATAAGATGTCAATTTTAAGCGGTAAAAATATATTACTTGGCGTAACTGCTGGAATTGCTGCTTATAAAACTACTTATTTAGTAAGACTTTTTATAAAAGCAGGTGCTCAAGTACGCGTAGTAATGACTCCTGCTTCAAAAGATTTTGTTACACCTTTAACATTATCTACACTTTCAAAAAATCCTGTTCATTCTACTTTTTATGATAAAGAAGATGAGAATGAATTGTGGAATAATCACGTAGAATTAGGTCTTTGGGCTGACTATATGCTGATTGCTCCAGCAACTGCAAATACACTTTCAAAAATGGCAAATGGTACAAGTGATAACTTGTTACTAGCAACATACTTGTCTGCAAAATGCCCTGTTTATTTTGCTCCAGCAATGGATTTGGATATGTATAAACATCCATCTACCAATGCGAGTTTAGATACTTTACAAAGTTTTGGGAATATTTGTATTCCTGTTGGAAGCGGTGAGCTAGCAAGTGGATTGGTAGGTGAAGGGAGAATGGCAGAACCAGAAGAAATTATTACATTTTTAGAGGCCGATATCGCTTCAAAATTACCATTAAAAGGGAAAAAAGTATTAATTACTGCAGGTCCAACATACGAAGCAATAGATCCTGTACGTTTTATAGGAAATCATTCATCAGGTAAAATGGGTTTTGAGTTGGCTAAAGCAGCTGCTAATTTAGGTGCAAAAGTAATTTTAGTTACTGGAGTTTCTAATGAAAAAATTGACCATTCGTTTGTGCAAAGAATTGATGTTGTAAGTGCGCAAGATATGTATGACGCTGTTCATAAACATTTTAATGATACAGATATTGCTATACTTTCTGCTGCAGTTGCAGATTTTAAACCGGTTAATATTTCATCAACTAAGATTAAGAAGAAAGATGCAACAATGTCTATAGAATTAGAAAAGACAAAAGATATTTTAGCATCACTTGGAGAGATTAAAAGACAGCAGTTTTTAGTTGGTTTTGCTTTAGAAACAAACAATGAATTGGCGAATGCAAAAGGTAAGTTAAAGCGTAAAAATTTAGATTTGATAGTTCTAAATTCTTTACAAGATAAAGGGGCAGGATTTAAAAAATCAACAAATAAAGTAACTATTATTGATAAATTGGAAAATATTTCCGAATTTGGTCTAAAATCTAAAGCAGCTGTTGCAGAAGATATATTTAACGAAATACGCAGTAGAATAAATGATTAAATTTTTTAAAATATTGATTTTTTTATTGGCTATAACACAAGTTACTGCTCAAGAATTGGATGCAACTATAACGGTGAATTCAGATAAAATTTCAGGTTCTAATAAGCAAGTTTTTCAAACTTTGGAACGCACATTAACTGAGTTTGTCAATCAAAAGAAGTGGACAAATAGAAATTTTAAGAATCAAGAAAAAATTAATTGCGCTTTTACTTTAACAATTTTAGAGCAATCTTCAAATACAAATTTCAAAGGAAATATTCAGATACAATCTTCTCGACCTGTTTATAATTCGACATATTTAACGCCAATTTTTAATTTTAAAGATGACGATTTTTCCTTTAATTATACAGAATTTGAGGTGTTACAGTATAATCCAAACAATTTTGATTCAAATTTAGTTTCAGTAATTGCATTTTATGTTTACACAATTTTAGGGATGGATGGAGATTCTTTTGCCAAAAATGGAGGTACAGATTACTTCAAAGAAGCAGAAAATGTTATGAATCAAGCACAACAAGGAGGTTTTCCTGGATGGAGTAGAACAACAAGTGGTGTAACCAGATTTAAATTGATAAACGATATATTATCTAATACTTTTCAAGATTTTAGAACTGCCTTATATACGTTTAATAGACAAGGTTTAGATCTTTTTCATGAAGATAAAGAGGAAGCAAAAGAAAATGTTGCAGTTGCAATAAATAAAATCAAGAATATTTATAACAGAAGACCAAATGCGCTATTAGTCCGAATGTTTATGGATGCTAAAGCTGACGAAATAGTTTCTATTTTTTCTGATGGCCCTCGTTATGATACAAGTAAATTAGTAGATGACTTAAGTAGAATGTCGCCTGTTAATTCCACAAAGTGGAACAAAATTAAATAGCGAAAAAACTCAAAATACAGGTCATTGCTAACTACACTTTCCATAAAAAATTATGCATTAATTGAAGAGTTATCCGTTTCGTTTGATACAGGTTTTTCTGTAATTACGGGTGAAACAGGTGCCGGAAAGTCTATTCTTCTTGGTGCTTTAGGATTGGTTTTAGGAAAACGTGCTGATAGTACTTTTTTAAAAAATTCAGATCAAAAATGTATTGTAGAGGCGGAATTTAATATCCAAAACTACGATTTAGAATCTTTTTTTTCTGATGAAGATTTAGATTTTGAATCAACTACAATCATAAGAAGAGAAATTCTTCCAAACGGTAAATCACGAGCATTTATTAATGACACTCCAGCAACT
Organism: uncultured Flavobacteriaceae bacterium; assembly: GCA_938018045.1. GTDB lineage: Bacteria > Bacteroidota > Bacteroidia > Flavobacteriales > Flavobacteriaceae > Urechidicola. The sequence continues at coordinate 10,974 of CALIIP010000135.1, read as the reverse complement.
TTAAATGTCTTAAATTCTTTAAGTGAGAAACTTATAGACATTCATTCTCAACATCAAACCTTAGCACTTTCTGATACTAGTTTTCAATTTCATGTAATTGATGTTTTGGCTTCAAATGAGCGAAAAGTTGCATCTTACCAAAGAGGATTGACTCTTTATAATAGGCTCAAAAAAGAGTTTACAGAATTGAAGTCCTTACAGCTTGAAGCAAATCAGCAATATGAGTATAACTTGCATTTATTTGAAGAATTAGATACTGCAGATTTAAAAGTTGGAGAACAAGAAGAGATTGAGCAAGATTTAGACCTGATGAACAATATTGAACTCATCAAATCAAGTTTAACAGAATCTTTGCTGATAATTGATAATGAAGAACTTGGTCTAAATAGTTTGGTAGGTTTATTAAAATCAAAATTAAACCAAATTGCTTCTTTTTCTGTTGAATACGCTGGTTTTTCTGAGCGAATCGAAAGTATAGAAATCGAATTAAAAGATGTGCTTCAAGAACTTGAACGATCAAATGAAAGTGTGAATTTTAATCCTGATGAAATAGAAAAATTAGGTGATAGGTTGCAATTGATTTATGATTTATCAAAGAAGCATGTAGTGAATTCTATTTCAGAATTATTAGAAATTAAAGAAACACTTTCTGTGAAAGTTGACGAAGTTAAAAACTCCTCTAAAGCATTGTCAGATAAGCAAAAAGAGATTGATAAAGTTGTGGTTGATTTAGATAAACTGGCACTGACTATTCATAAAAACAGAGCAGGAGCAATACCTAAATTCACAAAGAAATTGGAATCGTTACTTCAAAATTTAGGTATGGAAAATGCACGTTTTCAATTTAATTTAACAGAAAGTAAAGATTTCTTGTCGAATGGTAAAGATGAATTAAAGCTTTTGTTTTCTGCAAATAAAGGTGAGAATTTCGGAGAGTTAAAGAAAGTAGCTTCTGGAGGAGAGCTATCTCGAATAATGTTATCTATCAAATCAATTTTATCAGACTATATAAAATTGCCTACTATTATTTTTGATGAAATTGATACTGGTGTTTCTGGAGAAATATCAAATAAAATGAGTGATATTATGCAGCAAATGAGTTTGAATATGCAAGTGATGAGTATTACGCATTTACCGCAAATTGCTGCAAAAGGGAACCATCATTACAAAGTATATAAAGAAGATTATAAAAATCGTACGGTTACGCAATTAAGATTACTTTCAGATTTAGAGCGAATAAATGAGATTGCAGAAATGCTTGGTGGAAAAACACTTACAGATTCAGCTTTAACGCATGCAAAAGAATTATTAAATTGAAAGTTTGAATAAATAAAATATTAAATCATTATTTTTGTAAGTGTCTTTATAAGAGTAACGAAGAATCTAAACAACTATCAAATCAACAATTAAACTTTATAATATGTACAATTTATTAAAAGGAAAAAAAGGAATTATTTTCGGAGCATTAGATTCAAAATCAATCGCTTGGAAAGTTGCAGAACGCGCCCATGAAGAAGGAGCAACATTTGTTTTGACCAATGCGCCAATTGCAATGAGAATGGGTACAATTAATGAATTGGCTGAAAAAACTGGCTCTCAAATTATTCCTGCAGATGCAACATCGTCAGAAGATTTAGAGAATTTAGTTGATCAAGCAATGGAAATTCTTGGTGGAAAAATAGATTTTGTATTACATTCAATAGGTATGTCTATCAATGTAAGAAAAGGAAAGCATTACACAGATTCAAACTATGATTTTACACATAAAGGATTTGATGTTTCTGCGTTGTCTTTTCATAGAGTTATGAATGTGTTGTATAATAAAAATGCCATGAATGAATGGGGATCAATTGTTGCCTTGACTTATATGGCAGCACAACGAGTTTTTCCTGATTACAATGATATGGCAGACAATAAAGCATATTTAGAATCTATAGCGCGTAGTTTTGGTTATTTCTTCGGAAGAGACCAAAAAGTACGTGTAAATACAATTTCTCAATCGCCAACACCAACAACTGCAGGAACTGGAGTTAAAGGTTTTGATGGATTTATAAAATATGCTGATGAAATGTCACCTCTTGGTAACGCAACAGCATTAGATTGTGCAAACTATACCATTTCAATGTTTTCTGATTTAACAAAAATGGTTAGTCTTCAAAATTTATTTCACGATGGTGGATTTTCAAATATGGGAGTTAGTACCAAAGTGATGGACTTGTTTGTAGGAGAGGAGTAAGATTAAATTAACATAAAATAATAATATTTGAAAGAGTGATTTTTATAGATTACTCTTTTTTTATTGCATAACACTTTGTAAATGTTTAGTTTAGTAGATTATTAATCAATTAAACCAACCAAAGCATGAAAAAAATTACTTTATTAATTACTATTTTATTAATTACTTGTTATAGTTCGCATGGTAATGCACAAGCAACTTGTGCATCTCCAGCAAGTGTGACAGTAGTTGCAGATTGTAGTGCAGCGACACCTTATACTATAGATTATGCTACTGCTGCTGATTTAGGAACAACCGATTTATCTTGTGATACTTTCGGAACGAATACAGGGGCATGGTTAGAATTTACTGCGCCAGCAAGTGGAGGTGTGAGAGTTTCTTTTACAGATACCAATGAATATGCTCTTTTTGATAGTTGTGGAGGCACACAAATAGTATGTCAAAATTCGGCTACTAATGAAGCAATATTGACTGGTTTAACACCAGCTGCTATATATAAGTTTGCAGTTTGGAAAGATTCAGCATCATCTGGAACAACAGATGTTTGTTTTGAAGAAATTACATGCTTACCACCTACAACATTGAGCGTAACAGTTACAAGTACTACAGAAACTAGTATTTCTTGGACTGCAGGAAATTTAACACCAGAAACCGAATGGGAATATGTAGTGCAAGATGCAGGGACAGGAGCACCAACTGGAGCAGGTACAGCAACAACTAATAATCCTACATCACTTACAGGACTTACTTCAGATAATGATTATGAGTTTTATGTAAGAGCTAAATGTGGCGCTAGTGATTTTAGTGATTGGTCAGGACCAACACCATGGTTACAGGCTTTACCACCAGCTAATGATGATTGTGCAGGTGCTATTGCATTAACAGTAAATACAGATTTAACTTGTACTACAGTAACAGCAGGTACTACAGTTGCCGCTACGACTTCAAATGTAGTAGATGATGTTAGTGGAACACCAAATACAGATGTTTGGTTTTCATTTGTAGCAACAGGAGCAGAGCATACTGTAGTGATTTCAGATGTAGTAAACCAAGGAGGAGGAACTTCTACAAGTACCGATATGGGTATGGGAGTTTACGATGCTACAGGAGGTTGTGCAGGACTTGCATATGTTGATACTAGTGATCCAAATACATTAAGTTTAACAGGATTAACAGCTTCAACAACATACTATATAAGAGCTTACGGATGGAGTACTTCAGTTCAATATAATAATTTTAATATTTGCGTAGGTACACCACCGCCACCGCCACCGCCACCGGCAAATGATGATTGTTCTGGAGCTATTGTATTAACTGTAAATACAGATTTTTCTTGTGGTACATTAACCGCAGGAACTACTGCAGGAGCTACTGCTTCTGCTGAAGTAGATGATGTTAGTGGTACACCTAATACAGATGTATGGTATTCATTTACAGCTACAGATGCAGCACATAGAGTAGAGATTTCAAATGTAGTAAATCAAGGAGGAGGAACTTCTACAAGTACCGATATGGGTATGGGTGTTTACGATGCAACAGGAGGTTGTGCTGGACTTGCATTTGTTGACACTAGTGATCCAAACACATTGAATTTAACTGGATTAACAGTTTCTACAGTATACTATGTAAGAGTTTATGGATGGAGTACATCAATTCAATATAATAATTTTAATATTTGTGTAGGAACACCACCACCACCACCAGCAAATGATGATTGTTCAGGAGCTATTCCTTTAACTCCTGGAAATGCGTTTGCTTCCAATCCAATTGATGGTTCAGTTGCAAGTGCTACTTCAGGTGCAGATCCTGTAGCAGGTTGTGGATCTGATGGTCCAGGTACTTGGTATTCTGTTGTAGTACCTGCTGATGGAATTATTACTATTGAAACAGGACCAGATGCAGCAACTGGCGACACAGGATTTGATTCATTAATAGAAGCGTTTTCTGGAACTTGTGGTGCATTAACTTCTATTGAATGTGATGATGATGATGCTGCAGCAAATTTATTCTCAATTTTAGAACTAACAGGTTTAACACCTAACTCTACAATATTTGTTAGAGTTTGGGAATCAGGAGGAAATGACGATGAGCCATTTTCAATTTCTGCTTATAATGCTTCTTTGAGTATTGAAGATAACAAGATTGATGGCTTTTCTATGTATCCTAACCCTGTAAATGACATACTCCGATTTAATGCATTAGATGCTATTGAGTCTGTAAGTATTTATAATTTATTGGGTCAAGAAGTATTAAGTACTCAACCAAGAGTTTCAAATACTGAAGTTGATATGACAAACTTGCCAACTGGAATGTACGTTGTAAAAGTACTAATTGGAGAACAGTTAGGTAGTTATAAGATTATAAAAGAATAATTTAACGTAATTAATTTATTTAAAAGCATCCGTAAATTACGGATGCTTTTTTTATATAAAATAAAATGTTTTTCTGGTATAGTTATGTATATATTTGCGATCGAATTTTAAAAAAAATATTATGAAAAAAAGATTATTGATTATTGTATTTGTTCTGGTTGGGATGACAAAAATGAATGCGCAAGAAAAAGGTGACATTGAATTGGGATTTGATATGGGAGTTAATTTATCAGTAGTATCTGATGGTAATGGTAACGCAACAGATCTTAAAGTTGGCTTTAATGCAGGTGGTTCAGGAGAATATTATTTTTCTGACAGATGGGGAATTAAATCGAAATTGATTTATGATCAAAAAGGTTGGTCTGATGGATTTATTTTAAATACAGATACGAATAATAGTGTAACTACAGATTTTAAATTGAATTATTTAACAATTCCAGTTATGGCAAATTGGCATTTTGGATCTACAAGAAAATGGTATTTGAATTTTGGCCCTTATGTTGGTTTTCTTTTAAATGCTGAAGATTCAGAGTTAGGTATGGACTTAAAAAATTCATTTAAAAGTACTGATTTTGGATTATCTTATGGAATTGGATATAAATTTCCAATAAATGATAATACAAAACTATATGTTGAGTATGATGAGCAATTAGGATTAACGGATGTTTTTGAAGTTAATGAAGGGACTTCCGCTAAAAACTCTAGAAGCAGTTTTAATTTAGGGGTCTTATTTTCTTTAAAATAAAACTTTCACACATTTTTTCAATAAGAAAGCATCTGTAATTTACAGATGCTTTTTTTATTAAATTATAATATCTAACTTAGCGATGTATTAACCTAAATTACAATTTATTATGAAAAAAATTATTTTAGTTTTAGTTTTATTTGCTTCATTTAGTTTTACAAATACAGCAAATGCCCAAGACCCACTTATTGGTGAAGTTAAAATGTTTGCAGGAAATTTTGCTCCTAGAGGATGGGCATTTTGTGACGGACAAATTTTAGCAATAAGTCAGCATACTGCATTGTTTTCTTTATTAGGAACAACTTATGGAGGTGATGGTAGAACAACCTTTGCCTTACCGGATTTACGTGGAAGAGTTCCTGTTCACGCTGGAACTGGACCAGGATTAACACCTAAAAGTTTAGGCCAAAAAGGAGGAAGCGAGAGAATTGCAGTTGACAAGGCTTCATTGCCATCTAAACCAAGTAAAAAACTGACGAATGCTACTTCGGTTGTAGCCAGTAGTAGCGATGCGAAAGAAGTCAGTATAATGCAACCATATACAACAGTTAATTATATAATTGCTTTAAATGGAATATATCCTTCACGGAATTAATAAATTTTAAACTTATTGAAAAGCATCCGCCTTAGACGGATGCTTTTTTAGTTATATTTGTTGACAATGAAACTACATTTTTCAATCATAATTCCTGTTTATAACCGTCCGAAAGAGATTGATGAGTTATTGCATAGTTTAACGTTACAAACCTATCAAAAAGACTTTGAAATTGTTATTGTTGAAGATGGTTCTGTGGATGATTGTAAATCAACCATTGAGAAATATTCAGAGAAATTAAATATCAAGTATTTCTTCAAAGAGAATTCTGGCGCAGGACAAAGCCGTAATTACGGAATGCAAAAAGCAAAAGGGAACTACTTTATAATCTTAGATTCTGATGTATTACTTCCAAAGCACTATTTAGAAGAAGTAGAACATACTTTGAGAGCAAAATTTACTGATGCTTTTGGTGGAGCAGACGCTGCGCACAATTCTTTTACTGCATTACAAAAAGCAATCAATTACTCTATGACTTCTGTTTTGACTACTGGAGGAATAAGAGGGAAAAAACAATCAGTCGGAAAATTTCAACCTCGAAGTTTTAATATGGGGTTGTCAAAAAAAGCATTTGAAAACACAAATGGTTTTTCTGAAATGAAATACGGAGAAGATATAGATTTAACTTTTAGATTGTGGGATAAAGGTTTTGAAACGCAGTTTATAGAGAAAGCATATGTGTATCACAAGCGTAGAAGCACAATAAGTCAGTTTTATAAGCAGACTTTTAATTTCGGAACTGCAAGACCAATATTAAATAGAACGCATCCTAAAACAGCAAAAATCACGTATTGGTTTCCAAGTCTATTTGTAATAGGATTTGACGTTGCGCTAATTTTAGCAATTTTTTGGAATTGGATATTTGTGATTCCGTTTTTGATATATTTCACACTTGTTTTTATTGATTCTTTGCTTCAAAACAAAAATATAAAAGTTGCTTTGCTAAGTATCATAACAACATATACACAGTTTTTAGGTTATGGCTTAGGCTTTTTAAAGTCGATGTTTAAATTATAATTAATGTAATTCTGAACTGTCACATCGAGCATAGTCGAGATGAAAGTGAAGAATTTAGTCCGAAAAAGATTCTTCGTTTCACTCAGAATGACAAACAAAAAAATCCATCTCGCAAATACGGATGGATTTTTTTTGTTTTGCCTAAAGCCTAAAGCCTAAAGCCTAAAGCCTAAAGCCTAAAGCTACTACTTCTTTTTCTTATTTGCTTCTTGTTGTGCTTGTGCTTGTTTCATAGCATTGTCCATACGCTGACGGAACTTACTCTTTTTCTTTTCTGGTCTCTTTTTGTTTTCTTCTATTTGAGCAAGAATTTTCTTTTCATCAATCACATAATGTTTAATAACCAACATAATTGCAATCGTTAATAAGTTAGATACAAAATAGTATAAACTCAATCCACTCGCATATTGATTAAAGAAAAATAACATCATAATAGGAGAGAAGTAAATCATCATTTTCATCATCTTCTGCATGTCTGGCATTCCTTCTTGTGCAGGTGGCTGCATGTTTGCTTGCTGACTCTGATTCATTTTCATATAAAAGAAAATGGCTACAGATGCTAATATTGGGAATAAACTAACGTGACTTCCATAAAAAGGAATATTAAACCCTAAGTCGAAAATATTATCATAAGAAGATAAATCATCTGCCCAAAGAAAACTTTTATGACGGATATCTAAATTGGATGGAAAAAATTTAAATAATGCAAAGAAAACAGGCATTTGTAAAAGTGCAGGAATACAACCAGATAACATACTAACTCCAGCCTTACGCTGAACAGCCATAGTTTCTTGTTGACGCTTCATAGCATTTTCTTTTCCAGGAAACTTCTTGTTAATCACTTCCATTTCTGGACGAATAACCTTCATTTTGGCACTCGATAAATATGATTTGTAAACCAATGGAGACATCAATAATCGAACAACAATTGTCAATAATATGATTGCAATACCATAGTTTGATGTCAAACTTGATAAAAATTTAAATAAGTGAACAAATAAATATTTGTTTATCCATCCAAAAATTCCCCAACCCATATCAGCAACTTCATCAAGGTTTTTACCTTCATATGCTTTTAAAGTCGCGTAATCTGTTGGTCCATAATACCAACTCATAGCGTAATCTAGTTCACCGTTTTTAAGTTCTAGAGGTGCTTTTAACTGAAATTTGTTTGTGAAAATTGTATCGGTTTCTTCATCTAGTCTTTCTGAAGTTATATTGGTAGATTTAAACGGAGTGTCACTCATCAAAATAGAAGAGAAGAAATGTTGTTTGAACGCAACCCAATCAACATCTTTTACGTCATCAACATCATTTTGCCCTAAATAATCAACATCGCCATCATTCTTATAATACATCCAAGTATACATTCCTTCTGAACGCAAACTTTTTTCGTTTCTAATACTTGTCAAATCCCATTCTAAATTCACAGGATGTGAGGTGTTAAAAACGTTATCTAAACCTTGAGAACGAACTCCAAAATCAAGCATATAATCGTTTGGTTTGATTTCATATCGATATTCTAAAAAGCGATTAGCATCAACTTTTAACTTCATCGATAATACTTGATTGTCACCATTTTGACTCAATGTTGGCTCAAAATTCAGATCTTTAGTGTTTAAGATTCTGTTTCCAGTTGTTCCAAAATTGATATTAAATAATGCGTTATTATTTTGAATCAGTTTTACAGGATCATCATGAAAAGTGGTGTATTCTTTTAAAAACGCTTCAACAATTTGTCCACCTTTATTAGCGATAGTTAATCTTAAAACATCATTTTCGATAACTGTTGTTCCTTCAGAGGGAATAGCAGTTGAATTGGCAAAAGAGCCTAATTCGTTTTGAGCATTTACAAGTTTTAGTGAGTCAGATAAAACAGCAATTGTTTTCTCTTGATTAGCAATAGGAGTTGCAATTGTTTGAATTGCATTTATTGAGTCTAACCGTCTTTCAGTTTTTATTTTTTCAAGTTCTTCGGGAGTTGGTTGGTTAGAATATATCCAATACATTCCGATTGCTCCTAATAGTATAAATCCAATTAAACTATTTACATCAAATTTCTTTTGTTCCATATTTTAAAATGTCATCTTGTCATATACTTTTTGTGATTTCCACTAAAAGTGCGACAAAAATAGTGTTTTTTGTTTGATTATTTGAGTTGTTATCCTACTCATTTAGACTATAATCACCTAACATTACTATATGTTTGTTGGCTTTGAATGCTAATTACTGAATGTAGTCAGATTAATTAATTCAAAGAGTGTTCCAAAGCAGCTTTTACAAAACTCACAAATAATGGATGCGGATTCAAAACCGTACTTTTATATTCAGGATGGTATTGTACACCAATAAACCAAGGATGATTAGGAAGTTCTATAACTTCTACTAAGTTTGTCTTCGGATTTTTCCCTGTTGCAATCATTCCAGCAGTTTCTAATTGCTCTAAATAATCGTTGTTAAACTCATAACGATGTCTATGACGTTCGTCAATTATTTCTTGATTGTAAATAGATTTTATTTTAGAGTTTTCAGCCAATTTACATTTCCAAGAACCCAAACGCATGGTTCCTCCTTTGTTGATAATTGTCTTTTGCTCTTCCATCAAATTAATAACTGGATGTGGAGTATTTTCATCCATTTCAGTAGAAAAAGCTCCTTTTAATTTAAGGACATTTCTTGAATATTCTATTACAGCCATTTGCATTCCAAGGCAAATTCCTAAGAAAGGAATTTTATTTTCTCTGGCATATTTTACTGCATCTATTTTACCTTCGATTCCTCTATCTCCAAATCCTGGAGCAACTAAGATCCCGTTTAAGCCTTTTAGTTTTTTTGGAACATCTGCAGAAGTCAATTTATCAGAATGAATCCAACGAACTTTTACTTTTACTTCATTTGTTGCTCCTGCGTGAATCAATGCTTCTGTTATAGATTTGTATGCGTCGTGTAATTCTACATACTTCCCAATAAGACCAATTTCAATTGTACTTTTTGGATTTTTATGTTTGTTTACAAAATCATTCCATATTTTTAATGCAGGTTTTTGGTTATGAGGTAATTGAAGTTTATTTAATATAACTTCGTCTAATTTTTCTTCAAGCATTAAATTAGGAACATCATATATTGTCTCTGCATCAATAGATTCTATAATTGCTTCTTTTTGCACATTGCAAAATAATGCCAATTTATTTTTGATACTTTCATTTAAAGGATGTTCAGTTCTGCAAACCAAAATGTCTGGACTTACACCACTTTGCATCAGCATTTTAACTGAATGCTGTGTTGGTTTAGTTTTCAATTCTCCTGCAGCAGCAAGATATGGAATCAATGTCAAATGTATAGAAATTGCATTTTCAGGTCCAAGTTCCCATAATAACTGACGTACAGATTCTATATAAGGTAATGATTCAATATCACCAACAGTTCCACCAATTTCGGTAATTACAATATCAAATTCTCCTGTTTTTCCAAGAATTTGCACCCTATTTTTAATTTCATCAGTAATATGAGGAATGATCTGAACCGTTTTCCCTAAAAACTCTCCACGACGCTCTTTGTTAATTACCGATTGATAAATACGTCCAGTAGTCACATTATTGGCTTGTGAAGTTGGGATATTTAAAAAACGTTCGTAATGACCTAAATCTAAATCGGTTTCTGCACCATCATCGGTTACAAAACATTCTCCATGCTCATATGGATTCAAAGTTCCTGGATCAATATTAATATATGGATCTAATTTTTGAATGGTAGTTGAGTATCCTCTTTCTTGTAATAACTTGGCAAGAGAAGCTGCAATAATGCCTTTTCCAAGTGATGAAGTTACGCCTCCGGTGACAAAAACGTATTTGGTTTTTTTCATTAAATATAGGTTTGAGCAAAAGTACTAACTCTATTTATAATGACAAAAAAAGAATCCTTTAAAAAGAAAAGAAATTTTAAAGGATTCTCAAGTAGTTTTAAATCAGGTTATGACCTGATTCCTATTTTTTTGTCAATTGAATATTTT